>NZ_BBXH01000037.1:0-35821 GCF_001010305.1 Comamonas sp. E6 | reverse complement strand
CGCCCACAGTACGACCACCTTCGCGGATAGCGAAGCGCAGACCTTCTTCCATGGCGATGGGGGAGATCAGCTTCACAGTGATCGACACGTTATCGCCAGGCATCACCATTTCCTTGCCTTCGGGCAGTTCGATGGAGCCGGTCACGTCAGTTGTACGGAAGTAGAACTGGGGACGGTAGTTGTTGAAGAAGGGAGTGTGGCGACCGCCTTCGTCCTTCGACAGCACGTAAACTTCAGCAGTGAAGTTGGTGTGGGGCTTGATGGAGCCGGGCTTGCACAGCACTTGGCCGCGTTCCACGTCTTCACGCTTGGTGCCGCGCAGCAGCAGACCCACGTTGTCGCCAGCTTGACCTTGGTCCAGCAGCTTGCGGAACATTTCCACGCCGGTGACGGTGGTCTTGACGGTGTCCTTGATACCGACGATTTCGATTTCTTCGCCGACCTTGACGATACCGCGCTCGATACGACCGGTCACCACGGTACCACGACCGGAGATGGAGAACACGTCTTCCACGGGCATCACGAAGGCGCCGTCAACAGCACGCTCGGGAGTGGGGATGTAGGTGTCCAGAGCTTCAGCCAGCTTCAGGATGGCAGGCTCGCCCTTGTCGGACTGGTCACCTTCCAGGGCCAGCTTGGCGGAGCCGCGGATGATGGGGGTGTCGTCACCGGGGAAGTCGTACTTGGACAGCAGCTCGCGCACTTCCATTTCGACCAGTTCCAGCAGTTCTTCGTCGTCCACCATGTCGGCCTTGTTCAGGAACACGATGATGTAGGGCACGCCCACCTGACGCGACAGCAGGATGTGCTCGCGAGTCTGGGGCATGGGGCCGTCAGCAGCGGAGCAAACCAAAATAGCGCCGTCCATCTGAGCGGCACCAGTGATCATGTTCTTCACATAGTCAGCGTGGCCGGGGCAGTCCACGTGAGCGTAGTGGCGGTTGGCAGTTTCGTACTCAACGTGCGAAGTGTTGATCGTGATACCACGAGCCTTTTCTTCGGGGGCGTTGTCGATCTGCGAGTAGTCCTTGGCTTCACCGCCGAAGTGCTTGGACAGCACGGTAGCGATAGCAGCAGTCAGGGTGGTCTTGCCGTGGTCAACGTGACCGATGGTGCCCACGTTCACGTGGGGCTTGGTGCGCTCGAATTTTTCTTTTGCCATTTTTCCGACTCCGAAAAAATTAATTCACTGCAAGAGGATTTCGGCGCAACCCTATCAAGCGAGCGCACCAGAAAATGGTGCCCATGGCGGGAATCGGACCCGCGACCTCTCCCTTACCAAGGGAGTGCTCTACCACTGAGCCACATGGGCAAAGAAGCTGCAAAAACAACTTCTAAAATCTTTGCTCGCAAACTGGAGCGGGAGACGGGAATCGAACCCGCGTCATTAGCTTGGAAGGCTAGGGCTCTACCATTGAACTACTCCCGCACAGATTTACTACTGCACGTGACTGCTATTTCTAGCAATCGCTCTTCTCAACCATTGCTGGTGGAGGGGACAGGATTCGAACCTGTGTACGCGTTAGCGGGCAGATTTACAGTCTGCTGCCTTTAACCACTCGGCCACCCCTCCGAAGAGACTTGAATTGTAGCATCTATTTCCAGCTTAAAAAGAAATTTTGAAATTTCTTTTTTCTTGCCGAAGATCGATGCTGGCGCGGCTGGCGGGGATCGAACCCACGACCCTTGGCTTCGGAGGCCAATACTCTATCCACTGAGCTACAGCCGCGAATCCGTCAGGCCGCTTGCACGGCCAACAACAATTCAACAGCCGCAATTATTGCACGGGTTTGGACACCCAAATCACAAATTCACCTGAAATCCCAAACCAGACAAGTAGACATCCACCGACATCGAACCAACCTTGACCAATGAGAAACTCCCTTCTGTCAATACCCAACCATGGATAAGACCTACAAAAAGAGAGTGCAAGCCGAGAGCAGCCTCTTCCGGGGATACCGACAACTGCACGGACTGCCCCTGTGCCGCAGCCGCCAGGTCGTGCGCAAATTTTTCCCGAGCGAAGCCTGAACTTTCTATATGCTGCAAACGCACATCAGCCAGTTCGCCCACGTATTCCATTTTGAATAGCGCCGTTTCAAACACCTTGCGTCTGCGCTCATCCTCGTCCAAGCTCTCGAACACACACAGGATGGAGTGACGAATGCGCTCTAGCGGCAACAGGTCACCATACCTGTCGTCACAGATTTCTTCGAAAGGCAGGCATATGCGCCCAAGCATGGAAACAAAGACATCCATCTTGTCCTTGAAGTGCCAGTACACCGCCCCGCGTGTAGCCCCTGCACGCTGCGCGATATCGCCCAGAGAGGTTCGAGATACACCTTTCTCGAAAAACACCTCTTCAGCCGCATCCAGCAGCTTGGTGCGCGTCTCATCCGCTTCAGCCTTGGTTCTTCGAGCCATCACTCACCCTCTTCATCAATCGCCGGCCATAGATCGCCGTGAGAAAAGCCATTTCTCAACTGCTTTACGCAGCGTTTGCAATTATACATTTATGCATGTATGTATAATTTCCCTAGCACCGATATGCAGGAAACCATCTAGGGTTTCCACCCGAACGAGCGCTCCACTGCGGACAGCGCTCTTTTCTCGTTTTCACAATGTCAACCGGAAGGACGTTCATGCACCCGATGTATGAAGCAAACCAGGCTCCCGACAATCAGTCCCATTCAGCCGCATCCGGCACCCGCTCCATGGTCATCGGCCTGAGCTTGGCTGCTGCACTGGGCCTAGTCGCATGCAGTGACAAAAACGCGGAAGCTCAAAAAGCACAAGCAGCCGCTCAGGCACAGCCACCCGAAGTAGGTGTAGTGACGGTATCCATGCAGAACGTGCCTTTGATCTCCGATCTGCCAGGCCGCCTGGAGCCATCGCGCATTGCTCAGGTTCGCGCCCGCGCAGCCGGCATCGTGCAAAAGCGCCTGTTCCAGGAAGGCTCGGATGTCAAGGCTGGTCAAGCCCTGTTCCAGATTGACAACACCCCATACAAGGCCAACCTGCAGAGCGCTCAGGCGACCCTGGCACAGGCCGAAGCCAATCTCGCCCAGGCATCTGCCACCGCACGCCGCTACAAGCCCCTGGTGGAAGCCAATGCCATCAGCAAGCAGGAGTACGACACGGCCATTGCCAACGAAAAGGCGGCACTGGCACAAGTTGCGGCAGGCAAGGCGGCAGTCACCAATGCCAACGTCAACCTGGGCTATGCCAGCGTGACAGCCCCCATCTCCGGACGCATCGGCCGCGCTCTGGTGACGGAAGGCGCTCTGGTCGGCCAGGGCGAAGCCACGCAGCTGGCGACCATTCAGCAAGTCAACCCGCTGTACGTGAACCTGACTCAGTCCTCTTCCGACATCATGCGCATGCGTGAAGCGCTCGGTTCCGGCAAGTTAGCAAAGGTAGGTGACAACGCAGCACGCGTCCACGTCTATTTGGACGATGGCAAGGAGTACGCACACACCGGCAAGCTGCTGTTCACCGACCTGACCGTGGACCCGACTACCGGCCAGGTCAGCGTGCGCGCGGAGCTGCCCAATCCCGACGGACTGCTGTTGCCCGGCACTTACGTACGCGTGCACCTGGAGCAGGCACAGGTCGAGAACGCCGCGCTGATTCCGCAACAAGCCGTGACCCGCAACGAAAAGGGCAACTTCGTCATGATCGTGGCCGAGGATGGCTCCGTGGCACCACGCCCCGTTCAAATCAGTCAGTCCAGTGGCAATAACTGGGTTGTCACATCCGGCCTGAAAGCTGGAGAAAAAGTCATGGTGGACGGCCTGATCAAGGTGGGTATGGGGGCCAAGAAGGTCAAGCCCGTCGAGATCAACAATGCGGCTGCCGGCGCACCAGCACAACCCTCTGCTGCGGCCCCCGCCGCACCTGCGCAAGAGAAAGCCACCACACCAGCCGAAGGTGCTGGCGAAGGCCAGGCAGCCAAGTAACAGGCACGATCCATGTCAAAGTTTTTCATCCACAGACCGATCTTTGCCTGGGTGATCGCGATTTTCGTGATCATTGCGGGCGTGATCTCCATCACCAAGCTACCGGTGGCACAGTTCCCATCGGTCGCACCTCCGACCATCAACGTGACAGCGACCTACCCGGGCGCCACGTCACAGACCATGACGGACTCCGTTCTGCAACTGATCGAGCGCGAAATCAACGGCGCGCAAGGTCTGATGTATATGGAAGCCTCCGCCCCTGCGGGTGGCCAAGGCACGCTGACCGTCACCTTTGCTCCAGGCACCAACCCCGATCTGGCGCAGGTGGACGTGCAAAACCGCCTCTCGCGCGTGCTGCCTCGCCTGCCTCAGGTCGTTCAGGCCCTGGGCGTGCGCGTGGACAAGTCCATGAGCAACTTCCTGATGATTCTGGCCTTCCAGGCCGAGTCTGGAGAGACTTCGCGTGACGACATTGCCGACTACGTGAACCGCAATGTGGTGCCTGAAATCCAACGTCTGGACGGCGTGGGCAAAGCGCAGCTGTTTGCATCGGGTCGTGCCATGCGCGTCTGGGTGGATCCTGCCAAGCTCCAGGGCTTCGGTCTGTCGATTGCATCGGTCAACGCAGCGATTGCCGCGCAGAACCAGCAGATCTCCGGTGGTGCCCTGGGCAACCTGCCCAGCACACCCGGCACCACCACCACCGCCACGATCGTGGTGCCCGGCCAGCTGACCACGCCCGAAGAATTCGGCGAAGTGGTGCTGCGCTCCAATTCCGACGGCTCCACCGTGCGCCTCAAGGATGTGGCCCGCATCGAGCTGGGCATCGAGAGCTACGCCTTCGAGTCCCGCCTGGACGGCAAGCCTGCCGTGGCCATGGCCGTGCAGCTGACTTCGACTGCCAACGCCATGGCTACTGCCAAGCTGGTCAAGGCCAAGATGGCCGAGATGGAGCCCTTCCTGCCTGCCGGTGTGAAGTGGTCCTCGCCCTACGACACCTCCAAGTTCGTGAAAATTTCCATCGAAAAGGTGGTGCACACGCTGCTTGAAGCCATCGTGCTGGTGTTCATCGTGATGCTGATCTTCCTGCAGAACATCCGCTACACCCTGATCCCTACCATCGTGGTCCCCATTGCATTGCTCGGCACGTTTGCCGTGATGCTGGTGGCCGGCCTGACCATCAACATTCTGGCCATGTTCGCCATGGTGCTGGTGATCGGTATCGTGGTGGACGATGCCATCGTGGTGGTGGAAAACGTCGAGCGCATCATGGCCGAGGAAGGCCTTCCGCCCAAGGAAGCCACCATCAAGGCCATGGGCCAGATCCAGGGCGCCGTGGTCGGCATCACCGTGATTCTGGTGACGGTGTTCCTGCCCTTGGCCATGTTCTCCGGCGCGACGGGCAACATCTATCGCCAGTTCTCGCTGGTGATGGCCATCTCGATCTTCTTCTCGGGCTTCTTTGCGCTGACGCTGACGCCTGCGCTTTGCGCCACCATGCTCAAGCCCATTCCCAAGGGCCACGCGCACGACAAGAAGACCGGCTTGCTCGGTCCGTTCTACAACTGGTTCAACCGCAAGTTTGACGCAGGCACGAAGCGCTACTCTTCCGCACTCTCCGGTGTGGTCAAGCGCTCCGCTCAAGCCTTTGTCGTCTATCTGCTGGTGATTGCCGGCGTGGTCTTCATGTTCATGCGACTGCCTACGGCCTTCCTGCCAACGGAAGACCAGGGCTATGTCATCTCGCTGACGCAACTGCCTCCCGGCGCCAGCCTGGAACGCACGAGCAAGACCGTTGCAGAGCTGGAAAAGTTTGTGCTGAGCCAGCCCGAAGTCGATCACATCGTGAGCATTCTGGGCTTCAGCTTCATGGGCCAGGGCCAGAACGTGGGTCTGGCGTTCACCACGCTCAAGGACTGGTCCGAGCGCACAGCCCCAGGCTCGGACGCCACGTCTTTCGCCGACCGAGCCAAGGGCGCCATGTCAGCGCTGCGCGATGGCTTCATCTTTACCCTGGTGCCTCCATCCATCTCGGAACTTGGCAATAGCGATGGCTTCACCTTCCGCCTGCAGGATCGTGGCAGCAAGGGTCATGCAGCCTTGCTGGCAGCCCGCAACCAGCTGGTTGCCAAGGCCAACCAGAGCCCGGTTCTGGCCGGCGTGCGCTTTGATGGCGTGGATGACGCCCCACAATGGCAGGTCGACATCAACCGCGATGCTGTCTATGCCCAGCGCGTGAGCATGGGCGATCTGGCCACCACGCTGGCGACCGCTTTGGGTTCGTCCAACTCCACGGACTTCCCCAACAACGGCTTCATGCAGCGTGTGACCATCCAGGCCGATGCGGCTCGTCGCATGCAGCCCGAGGACGTGATGCGCCTGACGGTGCCCAACGCGCAAGGCCAACTGGTGGAGCTTTCCACCATGGTCAGCGCCAAGTGGATCAGCGGCCCCATGCAGCTGACACGCTACAACGGCTACCCCTCCATGAGCATCACTGGTCAGGCCAAGCCCGGCTTTACCAGCGGTGACGCCATGAAGGAAATGGAAAAGCTGGCCCAGGAGCTGCCCGACGGCTTCGGCTACGAGTGGACCGGCCAGTCTCTGGACGAGAAAAAGGCGGGCTCCTCGGCCATGCTGCTGTATGCGTTCTCCATCCTGGCCGTGTTCCTGTGTCTGGCCGCACTGTATGAAAGCTGGAGCATCCCGCTGTCCGTGCTGCTGGTCGTGCCTCTGGGCGTGTTCGGCGCCGTGGCCGGCATGCTGATGCGCGGCATGCCCAACGACATCTACTTCCAGGTGGCACTGATCACGGTGATCGGTCTGTCGGCCAAGAACGCCATTCTGATCGTGGAGTTCGCCAAGGACCTGCATGCGGAAGGCAAGAGCGCGCTGGAAGCCGCGCTGGAAGCCGGTCATCTGCGTTTCCGTCCGATTCTGATGACCTCGCTGGCCTTTATTCTGGGCGTGGTGCCGCTGTACATCGCCTCCGGCGCCAGCGCTGCCAGCCAGAAGGAGATCGGCACCGGCGTGTTCTGGGGCATGGTGATTGGCACGCCGATCTCCGTGTTCCTGGTGCCCGTGTTCTTTGTGGCCGTGTTCAATCTGTTTGGCAAGAAGTCCAAGCAGGACTCCAACGCCACTCCCCCGGCGGCAACTTCTGCAGCACAGGGAGGCTCGCAACATGAATAAAACCTTGCTACCCGTAGCACTGGCCGGCGCGCTGCTGGCCAGCGGCTGCTCCTTCATCCCCACGCTGGAGCGCCCTGCCGCTCCGGTGGCTGAGCATTACTCTGCCGCCGACGAGCAGGCTGGCACCACTGCGGCCGCCGACATCCCATGGCAGCAGTTCTACACGGACCCTCGCCTTCAGCAGGTGATCCAGCTCGCGCTGGACAACAACCGCGACCTTCGTGTGGCCGTGCTCAACATCGAAAAGGCGCAGGCTCAGTACCAGATCCAGCGTGCCGCCCAGTTTCCTGAGTTCGGTGTGGCAGGCAGCGCCAGCCGCCAGCCCAGTGCCGCCACGGGCCGCTATGCCAACTCGTACATGGCAGGCCTTTCCATGCCCAGCTGGGAGATTGACTTCTGGGGCCGCATCGGCAGCCTCAAGCAGCAAGCTCTGGCCCAGTATCTGGCGACTGAGGAAGGCCGCAAAGCGGCCCAGATCAGTCTGATTGCAACGGTCGCCAACACCTGGCTGAACCTGCAGGCTGACGAGGAGTTGCTGGCCATTTCCCGTCGTACCCTGGGCACACGCGAGCAGTCCATCAAGCTGACCAAGCTGCGACTGGACTCCGGTGTCGCTTCCGAGCTGGACTACCGCCAGGCTCAGTCGCTGACCGAAAGCGCACGCGCCACGCTGGCCCAGCAAGCCGGTCAGCGCGAGCGCGACGTCAACGCCCTGACCCTGCTCGTGGGCCAGACTCTGCCTGCCGATCTGATGACCAGCATGCAAGGCAAGCAACTGCGCGATCTGCCTGCCCTGGCCGATGTTCCTTCGGGCCTGCCTTCTGACCTGCTGCTGCGCCGGCCCGACATCCGTCAGGCCGAGCAAAGCATGATTGCCGCCAATGCCAGCATTGGTGCGGCACGTGCGCTGTTCTTCCCGAACATCTCCCTGACCGCCTCGGCAGGTTTCGCAAGCTCCGACATCTCCGATCTGCTCAAGTCGGACTCTGCGGCGTTCACGATTGCGCCTTCGCTGTATCTGCCCATCTTCAATGCAGGCCGCAATCGCGCCAATCTGCAGGTTGCAGAAGCCAGCCAGAAGATTGCCGTGGCTCAATACGAAGGCTCCATTCAGTCGGCCTTCCGCGAGGTGTCCGACACCTTGGTGAATCGCCGAGCACTCAAGGATCAGCTTGATGCCCAATCGCGTCAGCTGGAGGCCGAGCAGGTTCGCTACAAGCTGTCGGACCTGCGCTACACCAACGGCGTGGCCAGCTACCTGGATCTGCTTGATGCGCAGCGTTCACTGTTTGCACTGGAGCAATCCGTGGTTCAGGTCCGCCTGGCGCAGCTGCAAAACCAAGTCAATCTCTACAAGGTGCTGGGCGGCGGCTGGACGGAGGCAAGCGCCAGCAACAACCCTGCGGCAGCAACTACAGCCCAGTAATCGGGCCAAGATTTGCACTCTCACACAAGGCGTCTTCGGACGCCTTTTTTCATGCACGCCACAAATTGGCTGCACAAAGTTGATCCAACTCAACTCCTTTATGCAGCAGCCGTCAACCCGGATCGTCGTGCACTGGCGTTCTTAACCCTCACTTCTATAATGGTTTGTTCATCCCCATCCCACGATCTCAGAGGACTTCATGAGCGAGCAACACCACGAAGAAGCCCATACAGGCCCCATTAAAAAACCCAAGCAGCTGTTGCTTGCCGTCTTCTTCTCGTTTGTGGTTCCCATCTTCGTCATCATCGGTCTGGTCAAGTTCGTGACTTCGTCCGACACCACGGGCGCAGGCACGGCCAATGCCGAAATGGCCAAGGCCATGCGTCTGCAAAAAGTGGGAACGGTAGAAATTCGTGATGCCAACCGCCCTCTGCGCGGTGGCGCGGAAGTCTTCAAGTCGCAATGCGCGGCCTGCCATGAAACCGGCGTAGCCGGCGCACCCAAATTCCAGGATGCAGCAGCCTGGGGCCCGCGCATCAAGCAGGGTCTGGAAACGCTGGTGCACTCTGCCCTGGCCGGCAAGGGTGCAATGGCGGCCCAGGGTGGCGGCGAGTTCAATGACACGGAAATTGCCCGTGGCGTGGTCTATATGAGCAATGCTGCCGGCGCCAACTTCCCCGAGCCCCAGCCAGCAGCCGGCGCAGCAGCCGGTGATGCCCCCGCAGCAGCACCTGCGGCCCCCGTCGCCGCTGCACCTGCAGCAGCTGTTGCAGCCGCCGAGCCAGCACCTGCATCCGCCCCGGCTCCCGCAGCTGCCGCGGCCTCCGATGTGGGCAAGAACATCTACAACACCACCTGCATGGCCTGCCACGCCAGTGGCGTAGCCGGAGCTCCCAAGTTTGGCGACAAGGCTGCCTGGGCACCTTTCATTGCCAAGGGCATGGACGATATGGTGCAGAAGGCCACTCAAGGTGTTGGGGCCATGCCTCCCAAGGGCGGCTCCACTGCTTCGGACGCAGACTTCAAGGCCGCCATTCAGTACATGGTGGATGCAGCCAAGTAAGCTCTGCTCTTTGCTCCGCAAAAACCGGCCTTTGGCCGGTTTTGTTATTTTTGACCGGACGCCTTTTGTACGCCAGTACAGGCAGCGATCAGACTTGATGAGCCTGCGGGCTAGGCACAAAGCCAAACGTCAATGGAAGCGAAGCGCTGTCGACCTCCTGCACCTCGGGCAGCACGCCGCCTTCCAGCGCATTCGCGGCATCCAGCATGTCCAGGCTGTGCACCATGCCCAGGCCCTGCGGCAACGCCAGGAAAAGCCGCCCCTGTTCATCCAGCAGCACCTGCTGCACCTGTTCGATCGTCAGCTCCTGGCCCGTGTGGCTGCTCAGCCGCAGGCCATGCTCTGTGCATCGCAGACGCCATATCCATGGCGCACTCTCCAGCTCCACATACACACGCTGCGGGCCGTTCTGGAAATACCAGCGACCATCTGACTCGGCCAAATAGTTGCGACCGATGAATTCAGCCAGCTTTTCGTGGCGCAGCAGATTGCCCCTGGCTCCGGGCTTGCCGCCGGCAAACGCGCCGCATGCCTGGGCCTGCTCGTCTCTGAGCCACCACTGGCCGCGCGCATCCAGACCCAGCCAGCCGCTGCAGGCCGGCACGTTGGGCCATTTCGCCATGGCCTGCTTCACGATGTCATCCATCACTCATCTCCTGATTATTCTGCGAACGCTCAGAGCCACTGCTCCAGCCATTCGGTCACGGCCAGCGGCATGGCCTGCACATGGGCAGGCCAGGCCCCGCTGGCAAAGCCCACATGTCCGCCGTGCGGCGGCTGCCATAGCTGCACGGTGGCACTGACCTCATCGGGCCTGGGCAGACTGTGCGCCGGCACAAACGGATCGTTGCGCGCATTGAGCAGCAACAAGGGCACGGCCACTTGCTTGAGCAGGGGCTTGGCCGAGGCCCGGCTCCAGTAATCATCGGCATCCCTGAAACCATGGACCGGGGCCGTGAACACATCGTCAAAGTCATGCAGAGTGCGTGCGCGCTGCAGCCGCTCCCTATCGAACACCCCCGGCGACTGCTGCCATTTGGCGAGGGCCTTGGGCACCAGGGTACGCATGAACATGGGGGTGTAGATCCAGCGATTGAGCCCCTGGCCCAGATTGACGCCTCCGGCCACCAGGTCCAGCGGCGCACAAATCACTGCTGCACCCTTGACGAGTTCTGCAGCCGCCTGCTGCTGCAGCCCGGCCCAGCGCGCAAGGGCATTGCCGCCCAACGATACACCCATTGCCAGCAATTCGCCGCTCGCGCTTTGCTGCAGCCGGCGCAAAATCCAGTCCACCTCGTCCGAGTCGCCAGAGTGATAAGCACGCAGCAAGCGATTGGGCTCACCGCTGCAGCCGCGAAAATGCGGCACGGCCAGATGCCAGCCGCGCTGCGCGCAGACCTGTGCCAGGGCCTTGGCGTAGTGGCTGGAGGAAGAGCCTTCCAGGCCATGAAACAGCACCAGTGTGGGAGCGCTTGCACTTGCCAGGCGGCTTGAAAAATCGATATCGATGAAATCGCCATCGGGCGTATCCCAGCGTTCGCGCCGCCACGCCGGAGACTCTCCGCCCTTCGCACAGAGTGCAGCCCAAATGGTCTGGACATGACCTCCGGGCTGCCACCAAGGTGCACGAAATTGTTCGAAATTCATGAGGAACCCAGCCAGCTCCGCAGCTCTGACTGCAGGGCGTCTTTCTGTGCCGCACGCCAGACCAGTTCAGGCGGAGCCACATGAATTCCCGGCGGTGCCTTGAGCAAGGCTGCCTCCACCAAACGAGCCACATGCATGGCGCGCACCGGCCGCTCCGTCTGCGGCAGCATATAGCTGAGCGCCGAAAGCATGATCTTTGCCGTGCGCTGCAGCCAATGGCCTGCATTGATTTTCTGGGCTTCTCTGGCCGAGCGCACAAAAATCAGCCGTTCGAAGCCCAGTGCGGCCACGCCTTGCTCATTGAGATTGGCCAGCCCCTGCTTCAAAGCCTGGGGCAGGCTGCCCATATCGTGGGGCAGCACCACGGCAAGCGTGTGCACGCCACAGCGCTGCATCCACTGCGCCACCGCCTGCAGCTGATCGGGCCGGGGCGTCCACAAGGCGCGCTCGCGCTGGTAATAGGGACGCGGAGGCTCAAACATGATGAGGCCCACATCGGCGCTCTGCACAGGCCATTGCTGCACATCGCCGTGCAGTTGCGTCAGCAACTCCATGCCACGCAGGCCCTGGACATAGGGCTCGCGTGCCAGCACCTGGACCAGCGCATAGTTCTGTGCGCCAACCACGCGACTGAGCACCTCGTTGCCCAGCGGCCCCGTGGCCCCGGCCAGCAACAGCCGCGGCAAGGTCGCAGTTTTCGGGCCGGGACGCTGTGCGCCACGCAGGGCATCGAGTGGAGAAACAGTGGACATGATTGCAATGCTAGCGCCACCGGGCAGCGGACAGGGCAACAGGCTGCGCTCGCACACTGGCCTGCCAAGGCCTTATGCTATGGTTTCCGTCTCAATCTCGTGAATGGAAACACCCATGAAACGCTGGCTTCTGGCAATCGCAACTGCGGCCTCCATGCTCTCCCTCACGGGCTGCGGCTATAACGACTTTCAGCGCCTGGATGAAAAATCCAAGGCTGCCTGGAGCGAGGTGCTGAATCAGTACCAGCGCCGCTCGGATCTGATCCCGAACATTGTCGCCACGGTCAAGGGCGAGGCCAACTTCGAGCAGGAGACCCTGACCAGGGTGATCGAAGCACGCGCCAAGGCCACCTCGATTCAGGCCACGCCCGAGCTGATCAACAACCCCGAAGCCTTCAACAAGTTCCAGCAGGCTCAGGGCGAGATTTCCAGCGCGCTCTCGCGCCTGATGGTGGTGGCGGAAAAATACCCCGAACTCAAGGCCAACCAGGCGTTCCGCGATCTGCGCGTAACGCTGGAAGGTACGGAAAATCGCATCACCGTGGCGCGCAACGAATACATAGGCACCGTACAAGCCTACAACGTGCTGGCGCGCAGCTTCCCCACCAATATCACGGCCAAGGTATTCAGCTACAAGGTCAAGCCGACCTTCACGGTGCAAAACGAAGCCCAGATCTCGCAGCCACCGGCGGTTGACTTTTCCACACCCGCAGCGCCTGCCGGCAGCAAGTAATTGCGCGCACAGCTCTTTAAACCCATGCAAAAATCGCCTCAAGCCCTTTTCTACAAAGCGCTTGCAGCTATTGTTTTTGCCAGCATGGTGCTGCTGTCGGCGCTGCCGGCCCTGGCGCAGGGTGGCGCAGGCGCTCAGCTGCAGCCCGTGCCCGAGCTGACGGCGCGCGTCATCGACCAGACCGGCACGCTGAGCCAGAGCGATCAACAGGCGCTGAGCGAGCAGCTCAAGAAGCTGGAGGACGAGACCGGCGCCCAGGTCGCCGTGCTCATGGTCGCCACCACGGCTCCGGAAGACATTGCCGCCTATGCCTGGCGCGTGGCCAGCAGCTGGAAGCTGGGGCGCAAGGACATAGGCGACGGCTCTCTCATCGTCGTGGCCAAGAACGACAGGCGCATGCGCATCGAGGTGGCGCGCAAGCTGGAGGGCGCGATTCCCGACATCCAGGCCGCACGCATCATCGACGGAGCCATGAAGCCGCGCTTCCGCGCCGACGACTATGCGGGTGGCCTGTCTGCCGCCATCGAGCAGATGAGCCTGCTGATTCACGGCGAGAAACTGCCCGCACCGCAGTCCGAGGCGCGCAAGTCGGGCCCATCCTGGTCCGAAAATCTGGACTTTCTGCTTCCACTGCTGTTTTTCGGCTTTCCGATCGGGATTGCCGTCGCCCGCGCCATCTTCGGCCGCGTGCTGGGTTCGCTGATCATTGGAGGCATTGCCGGGACAGCAGCCTATGTGATCACCACCAGCCTGTTGATCGCAGGCGTAGCTGGCTTGGTGGGCCTGATCTTCACCCTGCTCTCCAACCTCTCGCGGGGCGGAGGCGGACCGTATATCAGTACCGGCGGGGGCGGCGGCTGGAGCAGCGGCAGCGGGGGAGGCTTCAGCTCGGGAGGCGGCTTCAGCTCCGGTGGCGGCGGCAGCTTTGGTGGCGGTGGCGCCTCGGGGGACTGGTGAAATGAGCAATGTCTTTCAACGCCTGGCACGTCTGGTGCGACACCGCTGGGCCGAACAGCATCTGCGCAAGGCCTTGCCGCCTGCCACGCTCAAGGAGCTGGAGCTGCTGATTGCCAAAAGCGAGCTGGGCCACACCGGCCAGGTCCGCATCTGCGTCGAGGCCGGCCTGCCCTGGAGCTATATCTGGCGCGATGCCACGGCTCGCGAGCGCGCGCTCTCGCAGTTCGCCAAGCTCCATGTCTGGGACACGGAGCACAACAACGGCGTCCTGATCTACCTGCTGCTGGCCGACCACGCCATAGAAATCGTGGCCGACCGCGCCCTGGACCGCACCATGAGCGCCGAGCAATGGCAAACGCTGATCAGCGATATGCAGTCCGCCTTCCAGGGCGGGCATTTCAGCATGGGCCTGGTATCGGCACTGGAGCGCGTCAACCGGCAACTGCAGGCGCATTTCCCGCGTAAATCCGCGGCCAACACGCAGCGAAACCTGCCCGATACACCCGTGGTCCAAAGGCATCTGCCGGGCCGCAACCGCTGATCCGGTTCTGCAGCCGCACCCACCGGCTGCAGACCTCAGAGGCCTCAGGCCAGCACATGTCGCCCATACGGCGAACACAGCCAGAGCACGGCCACCACATTGATCAGGACCATGAGCCAGAACTGCAGCTGAAAGCTGGTCTTGCTGCTTTTGTGGCGCAGCCACTGCTGGGCCAGCAGGGCACCGGGCCAGCCTCCGGCCAACGCCATGGTCTGCAGCGTGTTTTCCGGCGTGCGCCACTGCCCCTTCTGGGCGGCCCATTTGTCCTGCCAGTAGGCCATGAAGGTCAGCATGCTCAGGCCTGCATAGGTCAGCCAGAGGATACGCGGTATGCCCCAAATCACGGCGGTGGCCAGCATCATCAGCAGCCAGACCAGCAACACGCCATAGCTGAAGCCACTGGAGGCATGCCAGCCCTGAGGCACCGCACGCGAGGACTGCAAACGCCCTGCAGAAGGGCTGTTGCGCCGCACCGAAGAAGACCGTGCCTGAGGCACTGGGCCGCCAGCGCGCCATGCAACCTGAAGCGCGCGTTTTCTGCCCTGCTCCATGCCAACGGAAAACTCCAGGCGCAGACCGGGCCGAGGACGTTGCTCTGCGGGCGGGCGCGGCTCAAAAGCACTGATATGGACAAACAGACGCTCGCCACCGCCATCGGCCTCTATCCAGCCAAAGCCACGCTCGTCATTCCATTGCGTCAAGGTACCGCTGTAGCGCATCCATGTCCTTTGTTGTTTTTGGCACCGCGAACAGGCCCGGTGATGCAAAAAGCAGGTGGGCCCCATCCAGAAAAAACCTTTTTACCCGCATGGCTGTGTTAGTTTTGGGGCAGCCGTATTTTCTTAAGAAAGCACTCAAGCATGCAGAAATCTCTGTTCTCTCTGGCCGTCATCAGCTCTGCCCTGGCACTGAGCGCCTGCTCCTCCATCAGCCCCAGAGGCGCCGAAGCACCGGCTGAATACGACTACGCACTGAGCTGCAAGCTCAAGGAGGATGACCCCAAGAAGTGCGAAGCCCAGATCCGAGCCCTCTGCGAAGACCCCAGCAAGGCCGTGGTGCGCAAATCACGCCATGTGGACCCCAAGGACAGCTCCGTGGTCTACGGCTATCAGGCCGCCTGCAACGGCTAAGCTGCTTGCGCGCTGCCGCGGTTCGGAATCCTGCTGGTTTCGGGATCAGTTCCTTTTGGGACAAGCACAGTGCGCTTCGATTTCCGCAGCAACAGTCCATAAAAAAAGCCACCGCATGCGGTGGCTTTTTGCTGCTGATGCATGTGCTCATGGGCACAGCACATCAACGCTTCTGGCGGTACTTGCGCAGAGCCGCAATCTGAGCTGCCATCACGGCCAGCTCGGACTGCGCACGAGCGATGTCCAGTTCGCCCTTGGCGTTCTTCAGGGCTTCCTCGGCCGCGGCCTTGGCCTTTTGCGCCTTTTCATCGTCCAGATCCTTGCCGCGGATGGCGGTGTCGGACAGCACGGTCACGCAGTTGGGTTGCACTTCCAAAATGCCGCCGGCCACGAAGACGAACTCTTCGCTGCCGTCAGGCATTTCGATGCGCACCGAACCCGGCTTGATGCGGGTGATCAGCGGTGTGTGGCGGGGATAAATGCCCAACTCGCCCGCTTCACCGGGCAAGGCGACAAAGCGCGCTTCACCGGAGAAGATGGACTCTTCGGCACTGACCACATCAACGTGAATAGTGTTCATCTTTGCTCCTAGAAAAGGTAAAAACTGGTCCTAAAACAAGCACACCCCAAGCCAGAGACGCCGAGCAAGGGCCGCCCCGCAGCGAGGGCGTCGTCCCCTCTCCTGAAAGAGAGGGGATGCGGCGCAAGCCGCTCAGGGGGTGCAAGCCAGTTAGGCAGCCAGCTTCTTGGCCTTCTCGAAGGCTTCGTCGATGGTACCAACCATGTAGAAAGCCTGTTCGGGCAGGTGGTCGGCTTCGCCGTTCACGATCATCTTGAAGCCACGGATGGTTTCAGACAGGGGAACGTACTTGCCGGGAGCGCCGGTGAACACTTCAGCCACGTGGAAAGGCTGAGACAGGAAACGCTGGATCTTACGAGCACGAGCCACGGTCAGCTTGTCTTCGGGAGCCAGTTCGTCCATGCCCAGAATCGCGATGATGTCGCGCAGTTCCTTGTAGCGCTGCAGCGTACCCTGCACTTGGCGAGCCACCTTGTAGTGCTCTTCGCCAACCACTTGGGGGTCCAGCTGACGGCTGGTGGAGTCCAGAGGATCCACAGCGGGGTAGATACCCAGCGAAGCGATGTCACGGGACAGCACCACGGTGGAGTCCAAGTGAGCAAAAGTGGTGGCGGGCGAGGGGTCGGTCAAGTCATCCGCTGGCACGTAAACGGCCTGGATGGAAGTGATCGAGCCAACCTTGGTGGAGGTAATACGCTCTTGCAGCTTGCCCATTTCTTCAGCCAGGGTAGGCTGGTAGCCCACGGCGGAAGGCATACGGCCCAGCAGAGCGGACACTTCGGTACCGGCCAGTGTGTAGCGGTAGATGTTGTCCACGAAGAACAGCACGTCCTTGCCTTCGTCACGGAACGACTCAGCCATGGTCAGGCCGGTCAGCGCCACGCGCAGACGGTTTCCTGGGGGCTCGTTCATCTGACCGTAAACCATGGCAACCTTGGACTCGCCCAGGTTCTCTTGGTTCACAACGCCAGCGTCGGACATTTCGTGATAGAAGTCGTTACCTTCACGGGTACGCTCACCCACACCAGCGAACACCGACAGACCGCTGTGGGCCTTGGCGATGTTGTTGATGAGTTCCATCATGTTCACGGTCTTGCCCACACCGGCACCACCGAACAGGCCCACCTTGCCGCCCTTGGCGAAGGGGCAGACCAAGTCGATCACCTTGATACCGGTTTCCAGCAGTTCCTGCGAAGGCGACAGTTCGTCGTAAGCAGGAGCCTTGCGGTGGATGGCAGCGGTCAGGGTCTGGTCCACGGGACCACGTTCGTCGATGGGGTTACCCAGCACGTCCATGATGCGGCCCAGGGTAGCCTTACCCACGGGAACGGTGATGGGGTTGCCGGTGTTGGTGACCATCAGGCCACGCTTCAGACCGTCCGAAGAACCCAGGGCAATGGTACGCACCACGCCGTCGCCCAGCTGCTGCTGAACTTCCAGGGTCAGGGCCGAGCCTTCCAGCTTCAAGGCGTCATACACCTTGGGCACCTGGCCGTGGGCAAACTCCACGTCCACCACGGCGCCGATACATTGAACAATCTTGCCTTGTACTTGAGCCATTTTTTGCTCCAATCTGTTTGTTCGTTAAAGCCGTTTACACAGCGGCTGCGCCTGCCACGATTTCCGACAACTCGGTCGTAATCGCTGCCTGACGCGTCTTGTTGTAGACCAGCTTCAACTCGCTGATGACGTTGCCGGCGTTGTCGGTAGCGGCCTTCATGGCCACCATGCGCGCCGATTGCTCGGACGCCATGTTTTCCGCAACTGCCTGGTACACGAGGGACTCCACGTAACGAACCAGCAGTTCGTCGATGACGCTTTGAGCGTCAGGTTCGTAGATGTATTCCCACGATGCACCCGTCTTCTCGGCTTGCAATTTTTCGGACGACAGGGGGAGCAGTTGCTCCACCACCGACTCCTGCTTCATGGTGTTGATGAACTTGGTGTACGCCAGGTACACCGCGCTCAGCTTGCCTTCAGCATATTGGTCCAGCAACACCTTGACAGGCCCGATGAGCTTGTCGAGGTGAGGCGTGTCGCCCAAGCCTGTAGCGTGAGAGACCACCTTGGCACCGACACGGTTCAGGAAACCCAGTCCCTTGCCGCCAATGGCCACTGCATCTGTCGCAACACCCGCATCCTGCAGTTCGCGCAACTTGTTGGTGACGACACGCAACACGTTGGTGTTCATGCCGCCGCACAAACCCTTGTCGGTCGTCACCACGATGACGCCGACCTTCTTGGCATCGTTCACTTGCATGAACGGATGCACATATTCAGGGTTAGCTTCGCCAAGATGGGCTGCAATGTTGCGGATTTTTTCGCTATATGGACGGGCAGCCAGCATCCGGTCCTGCGCCTTGCGCATTTTGGATGCAGCCACCATTTCCATGGCTTTGGTGATCTTCTTGGTGTTTTCCACCGATTTGATCTTGCCGCGTATTTCCTTACCTGCTGCCATGATGACTCCTCGCCGGTATTAAGCGAAGGACTTCTTGAATGCAGTAATGGCTGCAGTCAGTTCAGCTTCGTCCTTGCCTTCCTTGTCGAAAGCACGCTTTTCGTTCAGACGGTCGAGCAGAGCGCCGTGGCTGGTCTTCAGGAACTGGTGCAGACCAGATTCGAAGGGCAGCACTTGCTTGACTTCGATGTCGTCCATGAAGCCCTTGTTCACTGCGAACAGCGAAGAAGCCATCAGAGCGGTCGACAGAGGAGAGTACTGAGCCTGCTTGAGCAGTTCGGTCACGCGGGCACCGCGGTCCAGCTGCTTGCGGGTTGCATCGTCCAGGTCGGAAGCGAACTGCGCAAAGGCAGCCAGTTCACGGTACTGAGCCAGGTCGGTACGGATACCGCCGGACAGGCCCTTCACAACCTTGGTCTGAGCGGAACCACCCACGCGGGACACCGAAATACCGGCGTTGATAGCGGGACGGATACCGGCGTTAAACAGGCTGGTTTCCAGGAAGATCTGGCCGTCGGTAATCGAAATCACGTTCGTGGGAACGAAAGCGGACACGTCGCCAGCTTGTGTTTCGATGATAGGCAGAGCAGTCAGAGAACCGGTCTTGCCCTTGACTTCACCCTTGGTGAAGGCTTCGACGTAGTCGGCGTTCACGCGAGCGGCACGCTCCAGCAGACGGCTGTGGAGATAGAACACGTCGCCGGGGAAAGCTTCACGTCCGGGAGGACGGCGCAGCAGCAGCGAAACTTGACGGTAGGCCACGGCTTGCTTGGACAGGTCGTCATAAACGATCAGAGCGTCTTCGCCGCGGTCGCGGAAGTATTCGCCCATGGTGCAGCCAGCGTAGGCCGACACGTACTGCATGGCAGCAGATTCAGAGGCGGTGGCAGCCACGACGATGGTGTAGTCCATCGCGCCGGCTTGTTCCAGAGAGCGCACCACGTTCTTGATCGAAGAAGCCTTCTGACCAATAGCCACGTAGATACAGATAACGCCCTGGCCCTTCTGGTTGATGATGGCGTCGATAGCGACAGCCGTCTTACCAGTCTGACGGTCACCAATGATCAGTTCACGCTGACCACGGCCCACGGGAACCATGGAGTCGATGGACTTGATACCGGTCTGCAGGGGCTGATCCACGGATTGACGTGCGATCACGCCAGGAGCGACCTTCTCGATCACGTCCGTCATCTTGGCGTTGATGGGGCCCTTGCCGTCGATAGGCTGACCCAGGGCGTTCACCACGCGGCCGACCAGCTCGGGACCCACGGGCACTTCCAGGATACGGCCGGTGCACTTGACGGTGTTGCCTTCTGCGATGTGCTCGTAAGCACCCAGAATCACGGCGCCCACGGAGTCGCGCTCCAGGTTCAGAGCCAGACCGTAAGTGGGTTGACCGTCGGCGCCTGCTGGGAATTCCAGCATTTCGCCAGCCATCACGTCCGACAGGCCGTGCACGCGCACGATACCGTCAGTCACCGACACCACGGTGCCTTGGTTACGGACGTCAGTGCTAGCAGCCAGCCCTTCGATGCGGCTCTTGATCAGTTCAGAAATTTCTGCGGGATTGAGTTGCATGACTCTTTCCTTCTTTCTTGTGTGTTAGCCGAGACCTCAAGCGCATTACGCGGTGAGGGCCGCTTTCATTTGTTCCAGACGGGCCTTGACGGAGGTGTCCAGCACCTCGTCGCCCACCACGACGCGAACGCCACCGATCAGCGATTCATCGAGCTTCACGGTGAGATTCAGCTTGCGGCCAAAGCGCTTTTCCAGCGTGGCGCCAAGCTCGGCCAGCGCTGCATCCTCAATCGGGAAAGCGCTGTACACCACGGCATCCGAAGAGCCGCTCTTGCTGTTCACGAGGCTGCGGAACTGGGCTGCCACTTCAGGCAGCACGTCCAGACGGCCGTTTTCGAGGACCACACGCAGGAAGTTGCGTGCGGACTCGGGCAATGCCGACTTGGCCACACCCGTGATGAGATCGAACACTTGCGCGTCGCTCACGTTCGGGTTGTCGGCCAGTTGGCGCAATTGCGGATTGGCGGCAATCGCCGCCAATTCCTCCACCCAAGCGACAGTGCTGTTCAAGTCTGCAGCCTTGTCGGCGCAGGCTTTGAACAATGCTTCGGCGTAAGGGCGGGCAATGGTGGCGAGTTCTGCCATTTTTTGCTTTCCTTACAGCTCTGTCTTCAGGCGGTTCAGCAGATCAGCGTGGATACCGGCATTGACTTCCTTCTTCAGGATCTGCTCGGCACCCTTGACGGCCAGCGCTGCCACTTGCTCACGCAGGGCTTCACGGGCAGCAATGGCTTGCTGGTCAGCTTCAGCGCGGGCAGCAGCAACAATCTTGTTGCCTTCTTCTGTCGCGCGGGCCTTGGCTTCTTCAATGATGGCCTGGGCGCGGCGTTCGGCGTCCGCAAGCCGCGAAGCTGTTTCGTTGCGCGTCTGGGCCAATTCCTGTTCGACACGCTTGTTGACAGCGGTCAGTTCGGTCTTGGCCTTGTCGGCAGCAGCGAGGCCATCGGCGATTTTCTGGGCTCGCTCATCCAGTGCCTTCGCAATCGGGGGCCACACGAGTTTCATCGTGAACAGCACCAGGATCAGGAAAACAATGGCCTGAACGAACAGGGTCGCGTTGATACTCACGGCAACACCTTTCTATTTAGGGCGTTGATCGGAGCTTAGGCCACCAGTTGGAAGGGGTTGGCGAAAGCGAACAGCAGGGCGATAGCAACACCGATCAGGAAGGCGGCGTCGATCAGACCAGCCAAGATGAACATCTTGGTTTGCAGTTCGTTGATCAGCTCAGGCTGACGTGCCGAAGATTCCAGGAACTTGCCACCCATCAGGGCGATACCGATCGAAGCGCCGATAGCGCCCAGACCAACAATCAGACCACAAGCCAGAGCGACGAGACCGAGAACGTTTTCCATGATGACTCCTAGGGATTAAAGGAAAGAAAGGTTGAAGAGGGAAAGGTCAGTGAGCTTCATGTGCCTGGCCGAGGTAAATCAGCGTCAGCATCATGAAAATGAAGGCCTGCAGGGTAATCACCAGGATGTGGAAGATTGCCCAGATAGAGCCTGCAATGATGTGCCCCACGGGGAGCAACACACCAGAGAGCGACATAGCCGCCGCACCACCCATCAGGGCAATCAGCATGAACACCAACTCACCAGCGTACATGTTGCCGAACAGTCGCATGCCATGCGACACGGTCTTGGCAACGTATTCAATCACCTGCATCAGCAGGTTCACCACGCCCAGGATCAGGGCGAAGACGGGATTCTTGGAAGTGCCGAACGGTGCAGTCACCAGTTCATGCGCCCAGCCGCCCATGCCCTTGATCTTGACGCTGTAGAACAGGCACAGGACCAGCACGGCGAAGGACAGGCCCAGCGTGGTGGACAGGTCGGCGGTGGGCACGACACGCAGATAGGCGTGTTCGTCGGCGGTAGCGCCTTGCCACAGATAGGGCAGCAGATCCACGGGCAGCATGTCCATGGCGTTCATCAGGAAGATCCAGACGAAGACGGTCAGTGCCAGAGGAGCGATGAATTTGCGCGATTGGGCGTTGTGGATATTGGCCTTGGCCTGGTTGTCCACCATCTCGACCAGGATTTCCACGGCGGCCTGGAAGCGGCCGGGCACGCCGGAAGTCGCCTTGCGGGCAGCCAGCCAGAGCACGAAGATGCCGAGCAGACCCAGAACGCCAGCCACCACGATCGAGTCGTAGTTGATGACTGAGAAATCAATGACGGACTTCTGCTTGATGTTTTGCAGGTGTTGCAAGTGGTGAACGATGTATTCACTTGCAGTTGGGGCGTGCGCATCAGCGGCCATCGTCAACTCTCTTCTTAAGCTTCAGTTTTTCGGACACTGGATCGCACCAGCAGTGCAACCCAATACGTTTTCATCACAACAATCAAACCGGCCAGCAACGCCAGCCAACTGAGATCGGGAACCAGCTTTGGCGCAGCCGCCAGCATCGCGATGCACAGCACCAGCTTCACCAGTTCCCAACCGAAAATCCCCGCCATGGCCGCCCCGGCACCTCCCGGCCGTTGACGAACCACACCTCTTGCAAACAGCGCTGCGGGCAACACGACCGCCAGCGCTCCATACGCCGCCGACCAGCCTGCGGCTGCTCGCCCCGTCATCAACCACGACAGCAAAGCCACGATAACGCCGACCAGCGTCTGAACGATGACGATGCGCCAGACAGAAACCTGCGGAAAGCGCGAACGCCATGCAGAGGCTTCTTGTGCAGTCAGGGGCTTGAAGTCTTCGACTTCGTCCTCATCCTGAAAATCAGCGGGCATGTTTGTCATGTTTTCTTTCACACCGCTGACCAGGCAAGACTTTTTTACAAAGCCTCTGATTATAAGTAAAAACCCCCGTCGTTAGATAGGGGTTGATACTGTCATGCGCAAAACGTCTTTGACAAGACCTGAGGGTTGTCGCTGAGTGACAACATCTGCCACCCTCAGCTTTGGTGCGGCGCGAGTGTGCCCTAATTGAAATACCTGATTACCCTGAATTGTCTGCCGCCTACCAGGGGCTTTGCCGGTTGGCGGGCCTCGCCAAGCCATGGATTAGGCCCACGTGCGCAGGGCTGCCCGGCGTGGCGCACAATCTTTCCTACTCATTGACCGGCTGTTTCACCAACGGCAATTTTTCATTCCAGCCAAGGACTCTTCATGAGCGACACGCCCAACCCATCTGCCGCCAACGAGAACGGCCAGCAAGAAGACCCGCGCAAGGATTCGCTGATCGAGTATCCGAGCCAGTTCCCCATCAAGGTGATGGGCGTCAAGAATGAGCATCTGGTGCATGAAATCACCAAGATCGCCGAAAAATTCGACCCCAGCTTTGACGCCAGCACGGTGGAGCTGCGCCCCAGCTCTGGCGGCAACTACCTGGGCGTGACCATCACCATCACGGCCACCAGTCGCGAGCAACTGGACGACACCTACCGCGCACTGACCTCTCACCCCCTGGTGAAGGTCGTGCTGTGAGCCATAACCCGATTGCTTCCGCCTTGCAGCCCCCCGAAGCCATGGACCTGCGCTTTCTGGGGCGCACCGGCTATGAAGCAACCGTGGTCGCGATGCAGGAGTTCACGCGCACACGCAACTCGGCTACACGTGACGAAGTATGGATATGCGAGCACTCACCCCACTTCACTCAGGGGCTGGCCGGCAAAATTGAAAATGTTCTGAACCCCGGCGATATTCCCGTGGTGGCAACCAATCGCGGCGGCCAGGTGACCTATCACGGCCCCGGTCAGGTGGTGGCCTATCCGCTGCTGGATCTGCAGCGCATGGGCTACTTCGTCAAAGAGTATGTGTACCGGCTGGAAGATGCGGTGATCCGCACGCTGGATCATTTCGGCGTCACCGGCCACCGCGTGGCAGGCGCCCCCGGCATCTATGTGCGCCTGGACGATCCGCGCAGCCATGCCATGCTGGAGCAGCGTCCGCAACATCGCGAACCGGGCAGCCCGGCGCCCGAGCCGCATTTCGAGGGCCTGGGCAAGATTGCCGCCCTGGGTATCAAGGTCAGCCGCCACAGCACCTACCACGGAGTGGCCCTCAATGTCGATATGGATTTGGAACCTTATTTGCGAATCAACCCTTGCGGATACGCAGGGCTGAGAACGGTGGACCTTTCTACAATCGGCGTACAGACAACCTGGGACGAGGCCGCATCCGTGCTGGGCCGCCAGCTGAAGGCGCGTCTCTCACCCTGAAGGCAAGATCATGAGCACCAATGAAGTCGTGCGCGAAGCGCAGTCCGCCGAAAACTACAACCCGCTGGCCAAGCAGAAGGCTGCTGCCAAGCTGGCACGCATCCCCGTGAAGGTGGAGCAGGCCGAAGTCCTCAAAAAGCCGGAATGGATCCGCGTCAAGGCCGGCAGCCCCAGCACGCGCTTCTACGAGATCAAGGACATTCTGCGCAAGAACAATCTGCACACGGTCTGCGAGGAAGCCAGTTGCCCGAATATCGGCGAGTGCTTTGGCAAGGGCACGGCCACCTTCATGATCATGGGCGACAAGTGCACGCGCCGCTGCCCCTTCTGCGACGTGGGCCATGGCCGCCCCGATCCGCTGGACGTGAACGAGCCGCTGAATCTGGCTCGCACCATTGCCGCGCTGCGCCTGAAGTACGTGGTGATCACCAGCGTGGACCGCGACGACCTGCGCGACGGCGGCTCGGGCCACTTCGTGGAATGCATCAAGAACATCCGCGAGCTCTCGCCCGAGACGCAGATCGAGATCCTGGTGCCCGACTTCCGCGGCCGTGACGACCGCGCGCTGGAAATCCTCAAGTCGGCTCCGCCCGATGTGATGAACCACAACCTGGAAACCGCACCACGCCTGTACAAAGAGGCGCGCCCCGGCTCCGACTACCAGTTCAGCCTGAACCTGCTCAAGAAGTTCAAGGAGCTGCACCCCGATGTTCCGACCAAGAGCGGCATCATGGTGGGCCTGGGCGAGACGGACGAGGAAATCCTGCAGGTGATGCGCGATATGCGTGCCCACAACATCGACATGCTGACCATCGGCCAGTATCTGGCGCCCACCAACAGCCACCTGCCCGTGCGCCGTTATGTGCACCCCGACACCTTCAAGATGTTCGAGCAAGAGGCTTACAAGATGGGCTTCACCCACGCCGCCGTCGGCGCCATGGTGCGCTCCAGCTACCACGCCGACCAGCAGGCACATGCCGCAGGCGTCTGAGCACCGAAGACAGCACTCACAAAAGCAGCCCCTGTGGCTGCTTTTTTCATGCCCGGATGCAATGAGCAGTGCTGCACGCCCCAGTATTTTCCAAAAAAATAAAGCTCCTGAATAAGGAGCTTGATGCGCTTTTCTGGTAAAGCTTACATAGTCAATTCATAGCAGAATCGTTGCATATCATGCGCTAAAAGCTATGAATTTTGAATAAATTACTGTTTGCATCGAAAAAACGCCTGGCTAACCGGCAAACCGCTGGCTGGCAAAAACGACTGCAGGCTGAACAGGCCCGACGAGTCGCCCCACGATGAAACTGAGCAATGCAGCACTTGATACCCCACCAGAGTCCTGCGCTGCAAGCTGGGATGAATAGTAACATCAAATGAGAATCAATATCAATTAATTTTCGTTTCCCACAAAAAGAATTCTCCAAACACCTGTTTCGCAGCCATTTCGCAACCGTTGGCACCTGCAGCCACGGTGCAGGCGGGTTTCAGCAACACTGCAGCACCAACCGCGCCCGGTCAAAGCGACGTGCGCGCAGATCGTCGCGGCGCATCCACAGATAGAGCTGGCCTGCATCGCCCCAGCCCATGCCGCCTTTTTCATCGCTGCCGATCTGCAGCAGCAAAAGCCACTGCGTTGCGGTATCGCGTACGGCCCGCGTGGCCTCGTCCGCGTAGGCATCGCCATTACCGCAGTAATGCCCCGCTGCCACCAACGCGCATTCGGTCTGCATATCACCCTGGACAGGCGTGGGCCAGCCGCCGATGCGATGGCAACCGCTATCCTCTCCACCGCTGCTGGCAGCGTTTTGTGCGTCATCGAACCACCATTCGACAAAGCGGTCACGCTGCTCTTCGTCAAGCGCCAGGCCCTGCGAACCCCACTGAGCGCTCTCCAGAGGCAAGGCCGTGACGCAGGCATGCAGTTCGCAGGCCATAGGAGCGAGCTGGCAGTGATCGGGCAGCTCTAGCAGCGCCGGCGGCTGCGGGCGCCGCTCGAACTCGGCATCGCCCTCGGAGAAGATCAGCTTCAGCGCACAGGCATCGGCAGGATCGAAACCCCAGGGCTGCTCCATCAGGTCGTAAAAGACAGACAGCAGTCCAGACTCGGGGAAATCCGCATCCAGAGTCCCGGCGGAGCGAGCTTCGGCGAAGTTGATCTGCGCCACAAAGCTCAGCGGAAAAGTGCTTTCAAGCCTTGCGACGTGCTGCAAGGCCTCTTTGCGAAATAGCTGGACTTGCTCCGGCCTGGCCCATCGCCAACGGCTGTCGGGAGCAAGGCTGTCGTCGCGATGGGGCTTCACCCGCTGCTCATGGTCCGGATAGCGTCCTCGCTCGGGCCAGGCCACACCGGCTGGCAGGTCGGGACAGCCGCCAAGTTTGGTGCTTCCGGACGCAATCTCCGCTTCGTCCTCCACCGCAGTGGTCTGCAGCCACACGGCCGGCCTGGCTTGCGCAGCCAGTTGCTGCGCAAGCGCTGCATCTTCCAGCACCGGCTCGAGCGCACGGGCGATTTCCTGCGAATGTGCGTAATTCATCCATCCCTTTTCTGCCGGCCTCGAGGTCGTTCCCTGGGTTCTTCAAGGCGCCAGCATCTGCGCCGGGCATTCGCTGCCCAGCACCTCGCTGGCCCAGGGAGCAAGCTTGCTGGAGTCCGCACGCAGCACTTCCTGCTTGACGGCCAGAATCTGCGCGGGGTGCATGGAAAAACTGCGCAGCCCCAGGCCCAAAAGCAGCCGGGTCATGCTCAGATCACCGGCCATTTCGCCGCAAACGCTGACTTCCTTGCCTGCGGCATTGGCCGCTGCGATGACCTCCGCCACCAGGCGCAACACCGCCGGATGCATGGGGTCGTAGAGATGGGCCACGGTTTCGTCGGCACGATCGATGGCCAGCGTGTACTGGATCAGGTCGTTGGTGCCTATGGACAGAAAGTCGAAATATTGGAGAAAGCTGCGTACCGTCAGGGCGGCCGCCGGAATCTCGATCATGGCGCCCAGCTTGACCGGGCCATAGGCGACGCCGCGCACATCAAGCTCATGCTGCGCCTGGCGCAGCTGGGCCAGAGTCTGCTCGATCTCGCTGCGATGGGCCAGCATGGGAAACAGCAGCTTGATCTGACCGTGCGCTGCCGCGCGCAAGATGGCGCGCAACTGGGTGCGGAACATCACGGGGTCGGCAAGGCTCCAGCGTATGGCGCGCAGGCCCAGCGCGGGGTTGAGGTAGTAGTCCTTGGGCTGTGCCTTGTCCAGCGGCTTGTCGGCCCCCACATCCAGCGTGCGGATGGTGACCGGCATGCCTTGCATGCCGTCTATGGCCTCGCGATAGGCACGGTACTGCTCTTCCTCGCCGGGCAGATTGCCGCTGCGCCCCATGAACAGAAACTCGGTACGGAACAGCCCCACCCCGACTGCGCCAGCACGCACGGCAGCAGCCCCGTCGCTGGGCTGCTCGATATTGGCCAGCAACTCCACCTTCTGCCCATCCATGGTGAGGGACGGCGTGTAGCGCAGACGGGTCAGGCGCTCGCGCTCCAGTTCGGTCTGGCGCTGGCGAAAGCTGTACTCCGCCAGGATGATGGGTGTGGGGTCCACGATGACCACGCCCTCGTTGCCGTCGATGATGACCCAGTCATCCTGGCGAATCAGCTGGCTTGCGGCCCGCGCGCCAACCACGGCCGGAATGTCCATGCTGCGTGCGACGATGGCCGTGTGGCTGGTCTTGCCGCCCACGGCCGTGATGAAGCCCGCAAAGACCTTGCTCTTGAACTGCAGCATGTCCGCTGGCGACAGGTCTTGTGCCACCAGCACCAGCGGGGTTTCCGTGGTGACGTCGAGAGGCAGCTGCTGTCCATCGGTTGCAGGTGCAGCGCCCGTCGGAGACAACGGTGGAGCAACCTGCGCAAGCGGACTGGCCGCGCCCTTCATGTGGCGCAGAATGCGCTCCACTACCTGCTCCAGATCGGCCTTGCGCTCGCGCAGGTACTCGTCGTCCATCTCGTCGAACTGGCGCGAGACGATTTCCAGCTGCGTGGTCAGCGCCCATTCGGCGTTATACAGACGCTCCGAGATCCAGTTGCGGATGGCCTCGGCCAGTGCCTGGTCCTGCAGCAGCATCAGATGCACATCGAGCAGCGCATCAAGCTCGCCGGGCGCGTCCTTGGGCATTTCCTCCTGAAGCCGGCGCAGCTCATCAATCACCGCATTGCGTGCCGTGCGGGCACGCTGGATCTCCGACTCCACCTGATCGGGCCGGATGAAGTAGTGCACCACCTCCATGCGACTGGAGGCCACAACGACCGCGCGCCCGATGGCAACCCCCCGTGAGACGGCCAGGCCGTGGATGGCAAATGTCATGGCGAATGCCCTTTCGCGAATTTCGCGATTGCTTTTTGCTTGCTTCTTGCTCTTGTTTTTGCAGCAGTCAGCGCCAACTATCGCTGCACTACAGCATCAAAACCACTCTATTTCATTGACAGCAAGACCCTGCCTGCTATCAAAAGAGCTAACCGTCCAACTGCCACCTGCACGCGGTCAAGCCGCGGCACAGGCGAGGCAGCCTTTACTGGCCTTCGCCAAACTTGTCATTGATCAGGGCCACCAGCGCATCCGTGGCTTCCTGCTCCTGTGCGCCATCGGTTTCCAGCTCCAGCTCGGAGCCTATGCCCGCCGCCAGCATCATCACGCCCATGATGCTCTTGGCATTGACGCGGCGCTCGCCCTTGGTCAGCCAGACCTCGCAGGGGAAGCTGCCGGCGAGCTTGGTGAGCTTGGCCGATGCACGGGCATGCAGGCCCAATTTATTGCTGATGGTGATATTGGTCTTGATCATTGGAAGGTCGTGCGCTTTGATTTTGTCGGGAACTGCCGGCCACCTGCATCACCCCCTGGCTGCCGCCCACCATGGCCCGCGAAACCAGGGCATCCAGCGGCTCATGCCGATAGCCTATGGAGCGCAAAAGCATGGGCAGGTTCACGCCCGCCACCAGCCTGGCCTGCAACAGGCCCGTGAGACGCTGGGCCACATTGCATGGGGTGGCGCCAAACAGATCGGTCAGCACCAGGGTCGGTGCATCCAGACCGCCATGCGCCACCAGCATGGCCAGGGCGCGCTCCAGCGTGGCCTCGGGCGCCTCTTCGGAAGGCACGTCCAGGGCCAGCAAGTCGTCAGCGCTATCGGCAAACACATGCAGGGCGCATTCGCGCAATGCAGCGGCCAGAGGAGCGTGAGTGAGCAAAAGAATGCGCGTGGTCATGTAGTCACAGTTCTTGAAAGCAAATTATGGCCTGTTGCCGCCATCAACAAGGGCAATGAGGTGGATGAAGCACAAAGCTCATGATCTGGATGGGACTTATTGCAATTGCAGACCCGAAAAAAACATCTCGGCCTCGGCAGACCTGAGCTTGTCGGCATAGATCACTGCGTGATAGACCCTGGCGCCACTGCCCTCCAGGCGAGCAAACCACAGACCATGCCCCACCACTTTCTGCCCCCGGGGACCGAGCCCCTCGAAGGTCATGCGCAGGGACTGCGGCAGATTCAACGTGCCCTTGGGCACCCACAGGCCATCACCCCTGGCATCGAGCCTTGCGGCAGCACCGTCTGCCGACTTCAGCTGCGCCAGCACTGCCTGCTGCCAGAACGTCAGTGCCTCGGCAGCACGTGCAGGCTCGGCCACGGCGAAATGCGACACCGCATAGGTCGCGCCCTGGGCCTCGCAGCCCACGACCGACAGTTGTACCTGACCCAGCCCCAGCTCTATCGGCCGGGTGGCTGTCTGCACATCGCAGGGCAAGAGTGCTTGCAGCGGCGCATCCTTGAGCTGGGTGGTGCGCCAGTTCAGCGCCGGGCTGCAGGCGGCCAGCAGCGCGCAGCTGACCAGTAGCGTCGCAGCCCAGAGTCCGGTTTTCTTCATGGCCCATTATCGGCAGCGGCACGGGCCCGACCTGTCACACAAGCCTAGGGTTGACCCGTGGGTCAAGCAGTAAGAACTGAACTTTTAGCGGGTTTGACACACCAACCCACAGATCAGCAAGGTGCTGAAGATTTGTGCACAATCAAACTCTATGGCAAGCAAACATTGGATCGCAGGCATTGTGGCGGCCGCCGTCATCGGCGTCGGGGCCTGGGTGTATTCGGGTGCAGGGCAGACCGCGGCGCCGCAATCCACATTTGTGCTGCTGGACGGCAGCCAGAAAACCACGGCCGACCTCAAGGGCAAGGTGACGCTGGTGAACTTCTGGGCCACCAGCTGCACCACCTGCGTGGCAGAGATGCCCGAGATCATCAGCACCTACCAGAAGTACCAGGGCAAGGGCTTTGACACCCTGGCCGTGGCCATGAGCTACGACCCACCCAGCTATGTCGTGAACTTTGTTGAATCGCGCAAGCTGCCCTTCCAGGTCGCGCTGGACAACACCGGCAGCGTGGCCAAGGCCTGGGGCGATGTGCAACTCACACCCACCACCTTCATCGTCAACAAGCGCGGCGAGATCGTGAAAAGCTATATCGGCGCGCCTGACTTTGAGCAACTGCACAAGCTGATCGAGAAGCTGCTGGCAGAACCAGCTGCAGCTTGATTAAAAGCCATAGCTTACAGCGCTTGATAGCAGGCAACTTCAATATCAAAAGTGCCTAAAACATAGAAACAGCAAGCGACAGCAGCTCACAAAAAAACCGACCAATGGTCGGTTTTTTCATGCCTGGAGCATCGAGCAAGGGCCGCTCCGCAGCGAAGATGCTGTCCCCCTGGGGGGAAGCCGCGCAGCGGCTCAGGGGGCTACTTATTCCGGAAGCTGTCGTGGCAGCTCTTGCAACTATTGGCGGCCGGGCCGAAAGCCGTCTTGAGATTGTCCAGATTGCCGGTCTTGGCGGCAGCATTGAGCTTGACGACTTCTGCTTCCATCTTGCCCGACAGATCATGGAACTTGGCCTGCTCCTTCCACACCTCAGGCTTGGCCTTGCCGCCTTCGGTGCCGGCGCCGAAGCCGGCCCAGGGCAGCTTGGACATGAAGGCCACAATTTCCGCACTTTCCTGCGCGCTCTTGGCATCGAAGGGCATCTTGCCATTCGCCATGGCGCCCAGACGGCTGAAATGCGTGCCCAGCACGCTCAAGGCGCTCTGGCGGTATTTGATGGCATCTTCAGCCTTGGCGAACTGTGCCGAGGCAGGCAGGGCCACGGTGGCAACCACAGCAGCGAATGCCAGAGTGGAAAAAGCTTTCATCGGGGTATCCTTTCTTGGTTCTACAGCCTGCCGCAGGCGGCTGCCTGTCCAGTATGGCAGAGGAACATGAAAGCACGCACTGCCCCTTCCGGGCTTGGCTTTCGACGCCATGCAGGCACAATGCCGGTGTCGATTCGCGATGAACAAGCCATGACAAACCCTATTCGACCTGCCGCAGCAGGGCCACACAAGGTACGCATCTGGGATCTGCCCACCCGGCTGTTTCACTGGCTGCTGGCAATCTGCATCGTGGCCCTGGTGGTCACCGCCAAGATGGGCGGCAATGCCATGAACTGGCATCTGCTGCTGGGACAGGTCGTGCTGGCCTTGCTGATCTTTCGCATTCTCTGGGGCCTGGTCGGCGGGTACTGGTCGCGCTTTGGCAGCTTCATCCCTTCTGCGGCGGCCATGAGGCGTTATCTCAGTGGCGCGTCGACCACGCAGGACCGCGCAGGCCACAACCCGCTGGGCTCACTGTCGGTCATCGCGATGCTAATCGTTCTGATAGCGCAGATAGCAAGCGGGCTGATGAGCGATGATGAAATTGCCTTCAGCGGACCGTTGACGCGTTTTGTGTCCGGCGAGCTGATCTCCAAGGCCACCGACTACCACGCCCACTGGGGCCAGTACCTGATTTACGCACTGGTCGCACTGCATCTGCTGGCCCTCATCGGCTACAGCCTCAAGGGCGACAAACTGGTCCCGGCCATGGTCACGGGCGACAAATTGCTGGAGGAACCCGTTGCTGCGAGCCGCGACACCGCCAGCACCCGGGTTCTGGCCGCACTGCTGGCCGTGGTGGCAAGCGCTCTCTCCTGGTGGGTCCATCAACTGGGCCAGAGCGCTGCTTTCTGAGTTCTGACGCTGCAGGCAGCTGCTTTAACCATGTAAAGCACTTGCCGCTACACTGGGCCTTCTTTCATCATTGCCTAGTTGCCGTGGACAAGCCTGCCGTGGACTTGCTGACGCCCAGCCTGGAGGAAATGGGTGCTGTGCGCCAGATCTTTCAGGAGTATGCGGACAGCCTGAACATCGACCTGGAATTTCAAGGATTCGAATCCGAACTCGCCGCCCTCCCTGGCGAATATGCTGCGCCTCGTGGACAGATTCTGCTGGCTCGCGTGGATGGCAGCATTGCGGGCTGCTGCGCACTGCGCCCTCTGGACGACTCGGACTACCCCAATGCCGCCGAGATGAAACGCCTGTTCGTGCGCAAGGCTTTTCGTGGCTTCGGCCTGGGGCGTCAACTGGCCGAAGCAATGCTCGACATTGCCCGCCAGGCTGGCTATGACCATGTGCTGCTCGACACCCTGGACGACATGGAGTCTGCCCGCGCACTGTATGTGGACCTGGGCTTCGAGCCCATCGAACCCTACTATCACAACCCGCTTCCAGGCGCGCACTACCTCAAGGCGAATCTGTTCTGAGCCTCTGATGCAAAAAAGGCATTGCCAGTTTGGCAATGCCTTTTTTCTGTGGTGCCAAGCCGCCTTGCGGCGAGAGCGTCATTCCCGCGCCCAGCAACTCAGGGCTTCAGCCATCAAGCCTTGGCTTGAGCCAGCATGGTGCCGGCATCGCTGACTTCAAACTTGCCGGGAGCTTCCACGTTCAGGGTCGCAACCTTGCCGTCCTTGACCAGCATGGAGAAGCGGTTGGCGCGCAGGCCCAGGCCCTTGCCGTTCAGGTCCAGCGTCAGGCCGGTCGCCTTGGCGAATGCCGCATCGCCGTCGGCAATCATGCGCACCTTGCCAGCCACCTTCTGATCGCGGCCCCAGGCGCCCATCACGAAAGCATCGTTCACGGCCAGGCACCAGATTTCGTCCACGCCGGCAGCCTTGAGCTCTTCGGCCTTGGCCACATAGCCTGGCAGGTGCTTTTCGGAGCAGGTGGGCGTGAATGCGCCGGGCACGGCAAACACGGCAATAGTCTTGCCGGCCAGAGCCTCGGGCAGCTTCACGGGGTTGGGACCAAGGCTGCAGCCATTGCCTTCCACTTCCACATATTCCATCAAGGTCACTGCGGGCAGGGTATCACCAACTTTAATCATGACTATCTCCTTTGTTGCAAAGCACGGACCGCATTCTTGGCGGCCCAAATAAAAAAACGACCCACAGCATTGTGGGTCGTTTTCAAGGGCTTTGCAGCCGGCGGGCCTGGTTAGGCTTACACCAGAGCAGCCTTTTGAACCAAGCGGGTAGCAACCCAGTTCTTGGTCTTGGAGAGAGGACGGCTCTCGGTGATTTCAACCACGTCACCCAGCTTGTACTCACCTTGCTCGTCGTGAGCGTGGTACTTGCTCGACTTGATCATGATCTTGTCGTAGATGGGGTGCTTGACGCGGCGTTCCACCAGAACGGTCACAGTCTTGGCACGCTTGTCGCTGACCACCTTGCCAATCAAGGTGCGCTTGAGGGATGTTTTAGCTTCCGTCATGTCGGCTCCTTACTTGGCGGCTTGCTTTTCAGCAAGGATGGTCTTGGCACGAGCGATGTCACGGCGTGTAGCCTTGATGGTCGCAGTGTTGCCCAGTTGTTGCGTGGCCTTTTGCATGCGCAGACCGAAGTGAGCCTTTTGCAGGGACTTCACTTCAGCTTCCAGACCAGCCACGTCTTTTTGGCGGAGTTCAGCAGATTTCGTCATGTTGATCTCCTTAAGCACCAATGTGACGGGACACGAAGGTCGTGCGCAGAGGCAGCTTTGCAGCAGCCAGGCGGAACGCTTCACGGGCCAGCTCTTCAGGCACACCCACGATTTCGTAGATCACCTTGCCGGGCTGGATTTCGGCCACGTAGTACTCGGGGTTGCCCTTACCGTTACCCATACGCACTTCGGCGGGCTTGGTAGAGATGGGCTTGTCCGGGAACACGCGGATCCAGATACGACCACCACGCTTGACGTGACGGGAAATTGCACGACGTGCAGCTTCGATCTGGCGTGCGGTCAGACGACCACGGTCAGTAGACTTCAAACCGAAATCGCCGAAGGCAACGGAGTTGCCACGGGTAGCGATGCCGGTGTTGCGGCCTTTTTGTTCCTTACGGAACTTGCGGCGTGCAGGTTGCAGCATGTTTATTCTCCTTTACCGTCCGCTGCTGTAGCGGGCGCGTCGGCCTTACGAACGCGCTTAACGGAATCAGCACCAGCGCCAGCAGGCTTGTCGCTGCCATCGGCAGGAGCGGCATTGGTGCCTGCGGGACGACGGCCACCACGGCCAGCGCCATCACGGCCATCACGGCGACCGTCACGACGGGGACCACGAGGACGACGCTCGTCTTCAGGACGGGGCGTTTCCACGGCGGGCAGATCGTTGCGGCCCAGGGTGTCACCCTTGTAGACCCAGACCTTCACGCCGATGATGCCGTAAGTCGTCTTGGCTTCGGAGAAGCCGTAGTCGATGTCGGCACGCAGAGTGTGCAGAGGCACGCGGCCTTCGCGGTACCACTCGGTACGAGCGATTTCGATACCGTTCAGACGACCGGAAGACATGATCTTGATGCCTTGAGCACCCAGACGCATGGCGTTCTGCATGGCACGCTTCATGGCGCGGCGGAACATGATGCGCTTTTCCAGCTGTTGGCAGATGGAGTCAGCGATCAGCTTGGCATCGATTTCAGGCTTGCGCACTTCTTCGATGTTCACAGCCACGGGCACGCCCAGGCGAGCAGCGAGTTCCTTCTTCAGGGCTTCGATGTCTTCACCCTTCTTGCCGATCACCACGCCCGGACGAGCCGAGAAAATGGTGATGCGGGCGTTCTTGGCAGGACGCTCGATCAGAACGCGAGCCACGGCGGCGTTCTTCAGCTTGGCCTTCAGGTACTCGCGCACCTTGATGTCTTCGGCCAGCATGCCGGCGAAGTCACGGTTGCTAGCGTACCAGCGGCTTGCCCAGTTGCGGCTCACCGCCAGACGGAAGCCGGTAGGATGGATTTTCTGTCCCATATTCTTCCTTAAGGCCTCAGTTACCCACTGTCACGTAGATGTGGCAGGTAGGCTTGCTGATGCGGTTGCCGCGGCCCTTGGCGCGAGCAGTGAAACGCTTGAGCGTAGTGCCTTGCTCGACGTAGATGGTCTTGACCTTCAGTTCGTCGATATCGGCGCCGTCGTTGTGCTCAGCGTTGGCGATAGCGGATTCCAGAACCTTCTTCACGATCACAGCAGCTTTTTTCTGTGTGAACTGGAGAATGTTCAGAGCTTGATCCACCTTCTTGCCGCGGATCAGATCCGCGACCAGGCGACCCTTGTCAACAGACAGGCGGACGCCACGGAGAACAGCACGTGTTTCAGACATGTTCTATTCCTTACTTCTTGGCTTTCTTGTCCGCAGGGTGACCCTTGAAGGTACGAGTCAGCGCGAATTCACCCAGCTTGTGGCCAACCATCTGGTCAGTCACATAAACCGGCACGTGTTG
>NZ_BBXH01000036.1:0-39649 GCF_001010305.1 Comamonas sp. E6 | reverse complement strand
TGCTGCCGCCCACCTGAACCCGGTTGCAGCATCGGTTCTCCATCCAGTGCTCGATCAGGTAGCGGCCATCGCTCAGGCGCTCATAGGTCGGCCACACCAACCGCGTGATGCGCGATGTGCTGGGCGGCTTGCGCTGGCCAGCCAGCGGCACGACCTTGCCGAAGAATGCGGGGTTGAGTGCCTGGGTCATTTGATCACCCGCACTTCCCGACCCAGCAGAGCCTTCATCAAGTGGCGCTTGATCTTGAATTCAGGGGTCTCCACGCCCTTCACGTCTTCGATCACCTCAATGCCCTGCTCCAGGTACACGAAGTCAGCGATGTAGCGAATGGCGGGCCGGGCGCGCGCAGCGCCAGCAAACTTGACCGATGGAACCATCTCGAACACCACCTGGCGGCGCAGATCGCTGATGTGGCCGCCACGCTGCAGCATCTGCAGGTGTGACCAGCGGTGGAGCTCGGCCAAGCTATCGAACTTGCCGCCATCCGCTGCAGTGATCTTCCTGTTGCCATACTTGGAGCCTGGGGTCCTGGGAACCAGCTTCAGGGCGTGCCCTGTCAACTTCATGCCCTTGCTCATGCCTGAACCTTTCCGCGCTGGCTTTCCCAGTCGAAGGGAATGGCCTCCCCGCCGTCTTCACGCAGACGATCAAAGATGCGGTCACCCAGGTAGGCCCGAACCTCGTCGACACCAAAGTTCGACAGCAGCAGGGTGGGTCGGCGCTTCTCATAGCGCTCGTTGAGCACATCGAACAGGATCAGCTTTTCGGCTTCGCTGCCGAACTGCACACCCACCTCATCCAGAATCAACAGGTCGGGGAACACCAGGGCGGCCACGGCCTGGGCCTCGGTCTTGTCAGCGCCACGGCTCCATGTGTCCTTGACGCTGCGCACCGCGCGCATCACCGTGGTGAAAAGCACAGGGCGACCATCGCGGCGCATCAGGCGCAGCGCAATGCCGGCGGCCAAATGCGTTTTGCCGGTGCCCACGTTGCCCACAAACAGCGCGCTGCGGCCGGTCTTGATCACCTCCGCGAAGCCATCCGCGTAAGCCGTCGCGAAAGCAAGTGCATGCTCCTGCTCCGGAGTGCTGGCCACAAAGTTGTTCAGCGTGCGGTCAGTGAAGCGAGGGGGAATGCAGGACTCTCCCAGTCGCTGCTCCCAAGCGGCCTTGCGCGCCTGGTGCTCCCGAGCATCCTGCTCCGCCTTTTCCTTGGCTGCAGCATCAGCGGCGCAGCCTGGGCACTTCGACCAGATGCGGCCGATGAAGTTGATGGACTCAAAGGCGCCATGGGTCTCGCAGACCTGCTGGCGGGGCTCGGCGCGCGGCATGCTGGCCAGACTTGAAAGGCTGGTGGTCATCACAGTTTCCCTCCGGAGTAGGTGCGGGCTGAAAAACCTTCTGGAGCTGGCGGGCGGCGGGCCAGCGCTGGGCGGCCGGGGGTCAGCTGGCGCTGGGCGAACTTGGCAGAGTTGCGCAGCCAGGTGCGAAATGCAGCTTGCCAGTCCTTGAAGGTGGAACCGTTGGCCATGTGATGGTCCTCAAACGCCTCCAGCTCGGCAGTCACAACCAGGCCCAGCTCACCGGCCAGTCGATCAGCGGTTTCGTTCGGCTCGAAGCCGTCAGGCAAAGCAGTTGCGCGGCCCGTTTGGTTTTTTTCGTCAGAACCAACGATTCCTGATGGTTCATTGATGGTTCTATGACGGTTATTTGCGGGTGCAACCGGTTGCACCCTTTCCTGCTCTGGATTGCGCCCTTTAGTGCTGTCATTTGCACCCTTTGCGTCGTCAGTTGCACCCTTTTCTAACGGTGCAATTTCTGCACCCTTTATCCAGTCGAGGGAAATGCGGTATTCCGAGTGCATGCTGCGCCCGCCGTTGCCGGCATTGACCAGGATCAGCCAGCCGGATTCCTGCATGCGGCGCAGCTGGTACTGGACGGAGCGCTCAGACTGGCGAGTCTTCTCGGCCAGAGCCTTGATGCTCGGATACACCCGGGTTCCGTCATCGCTGGCATGGTCGGCCAGCGCCAGCGCCAGGAGCATCTCTCCGCCGCCATTGGGATAGCGCTCGAAAACAGCGTTCATCACTTTGATGCTCATGCCGTCACCTCGCTGCTCTGCTTCAGGCGCACCTGGTGCTGGCTCCACAGGCCGGCGATCCACTCCACCCCCTTGGCTGTGAACTTGGCTTGTGCATAAGCATGCTCATTGCGCGGCGCCGTGCCGGTCTTCACCTTGAACCGACCTGCCGTCAGATGCTCTGCATGGGGTGTCATCTTCCCGGCCAGGCGGTACATGATCTTGGCCCGCGCCAGGAACTCGCTGAATTCATGTTCATTGGCACCAAGCAGCTTGCAGACCTCGCGGAAGCCCTTCTCGCCGCTTGTGGCTGCGACGTAGCGATCAACAAAGGCCACCTTCGGTGCGGCCAGCGCCAGCTGCTCCTGCTGGGCTTCTATCTGCTCTGCCTGCTCTGCAGCCAAGCGCAGCGCCTGGGCCATGGTCTGAGGCAGCTTGGGGGCCTGCTGGGCCTCCAGCTCCTGCCAGCGCTTGACCACCTTCATGCGCGCCACCGGGTCATATCCCAGAAGCAGAGTCAGGCTGGTGTCCTTGTCCAACTCATACTGGGGATAGCTCTGCTCGTTCTCGCCCACGTAAGTGCTTGAAAAACAAACAGAACGCAATTCTGCGTTTTGCTGCAACGCGTCCATCATGCTGCGGATGTCGCGCATCACGTCGGCATGGCGCTTGCCCGTCAGTTCCGCAATGTCGCGGCTGCTCATGGTCAGAGCCGTGGAGGTGGTGATGGCATTCATCATGACTCTCCCCGTTCGCCTGCTGGCTTTCCTGCGGCGTTCACAGCACGGGCGGCCTGGAGAAGCTTGCGCAGCACCTCTTGGGCCTCCGCAACTTCCTTTTCAATCACCCGCAGTTCGTTATCCGAAATCACACCGTCCTGCATGGCGTCAATCACGGCACTGGTGACGTGGGAGGTTTCCACCACCAGCTTGGAAACCTTCGCAACTGGGCTCGGGGTCTCTGACGGAGCGTCTGTGACCAGTTCAAAGCGGCCGCCGCACTCTTGCGCCACCATCGCTGCATAGTCATAGCAGTGGGGGCGGCCCTCTTCGCAGGCAATGCGGGCAATGGTCAGCGCATCCACCGCACCCAGCTTGTGAGAGGCCGCACCGGACAGCTCTTTGCGCAGAACCTCGCCAGTCTTGCCAATACGTACGGCCACCACTTCGCGGCCGCCAGGATAGTTGTCTACGCCACGGCGCAGGGCATCAAGTGTGCTCATGTCCGGTTCTCCAGAAAAAGGACGTTGCGGGCTGGGCCGCGGGGAAAGACACTGGCTGCATGGAAATAAATGCACGCCAAGAAATGAGGAAAAGCGCCTGTCATCGGGCCTGGGCTGGCTTGGTGTGCGCAAAGGGTGCGGCAGCCAACGCAGCCGCCTCTCTATCCCTGGCGCGACCACGCTTCAAAGTGGCGAACAGTCGAGATGCGCGCCACTCGCGCCGCGCTTTCATGCGCTTGACGGATTCAGGGATGGGGCCGCCGAAGCGATACCTTTCAGTCATGGGCAGCCCTCCTTGATGGTCTTGGACGGCTGCGCCAGCTCCCTGGCGGTGCGCAGGTATGCCCAGTCAACATCAGGGCGCAGGTCCTCGCAACGGATAGCGCCGCCAGATTCGCGGTCCAAGTTGATGCAAAGGCTCTCGCCAAGGCGCTGACCCTTGCTGATTGCCTTGCGCAAGTAGCCCTCAGACGTTTGGCATCGCGTTGCAAGACTCAGACGATCAGCCTTTTGCAGGCTGTTTAGGTAGGCGAGTAGTTTTTCCATACCCATATATTACCCATAGGTAAGGCATCAATCAATACCCATGGGTCATTTACTTACAGGTAATCGTTTGCTGGAATCTATGGATGGATATGTACGAACAGCGGCGTAACGCGCTGCAGAGACTTGTTGACTCTCTTGGCCGTGGCGGCATTGCCAGCATTGCTCAGAAAATTGGCAAGGATGCGAGCTATGTGTCTCGAATGCTTTACCCCGCCGACAAGAATGGCTCCAAGCGGATAGGCGAAGACACCGCAGTGCTCTTGCAGGGCGCTTTCCCTACTTTTTTTATCGGTGAACTCGCCCTCTTGGGAGGGGGCGCCACGCCCTTCGGTCATGAAGCCGCATCCTCTCCCTATGAGGCGCCAGCCGCCAATGGGGAGGGGCGCGACCTGATCATCACCCAGTACGACGTAGGCGGCGCGATGGGCAATGGTGGAAAGCTGATCCTTGAGGCAGAACAGCCTGGTGTGATCAAGAGCTGGCGGGTCGACCAAGATTGGCTGCGCCTGAATGTGCCGACCTACACCAGTGTCGGCAATCTGTGCATCGTTACCGGATTCGGGCCTTCAATGAAGCCCATCTTCAACCCCGGCGACCCACTACTCATGGATCGCGGAGTGAATCATGTAGATCACGAGGGGATCTACTTTTTCCGCATTGGAGATGAAGGGTTCATCAAGATCATCCAGCGCGTACCCAACTTTGATAAGCCAGGGTTCGTGCTGCGCATCATTTCGAAGAACAAAGACGATTTTCCGCCATACGACATTTCATCGAAGCACCCCGACTTCCATGTGATTGGGAAAATTTTGACCGTATGGCGTAGCGAGCAGTATTGATACAAAAAAGGAGTGAGGGATTATGAAATTCATGGGTGTTATGTCGATCATTGGCTCAATCCTGGGCGGCATTGTTCTACTTTTGGGATTCATGGGCGCAAAGAGCGCTCCTCAGGAAGCCGCTTCGGCAGCTCTAGCCATCGCCCTGGCCGTAATCCCCTACGTCTTTTTCCGGGCCCTTCAACTCTCCAAACAGTCCGAGGACACGCAGGCGATGCGTGATGCGCTTGAAGCAATCAACCGCCGCGACGAATCCAATCGCCACTGATTTAAGAAAACAGAAAAGTAATGATCAAATCTCTGCTTGTGGCATCTTTATTTGCAGCTTCTGTTGCTGGATGCTCTAAAAGCGAAAATAAAGAACCAGTAAATTTTCCCGCAACTCCGCCAGTTGAAGAGGTCAAAAAAATTACAAGTGAAGAATGGAGGAAGGCGTTTCTTTCAACATTCAAGGAATCGGACAGAAAAACAGATGACAGTGGAATCACTGAATACTACGCATGCTTTGACTCTAGCGCAGAAACAAGTAGGTGTCCTGATAATTATTCAAGCCGCAGGGATGGATTCAAGAAAGTTGACTACTTGACCCCCCTCACAACGTCATTTCTTGGGATCGCAGACTTAAAAACAATGGTCAGCATGTATGCCGCAGCCGTGGAATGCGATGCTGTGCATGCAGTCTTGAAGCCAAGCTTCAACGGGAGGAATGGGTGGCTCTTTCTAAATAAAGTCTCATTCATGGCTGATGGCGAGGTCGTTTTTGAAAAATCCGCCGATTTCAATGATGTTAAACGTGACAACAAAAATCGTTGGGTCCATGAGCATTGGACATTTATTGTAGATACCGAAGACCAGCAGAGACTACTGAAGTTTGCAAATGCTCAAAATAAAATAATTCGACTTACAGGAGATAAAGGCTACGTAACCATAGAAAAGCAAGAGTTGAATGCCTTCACAAAAGACATCAAGAGCTTGGTTGAGAACACAAAGAAAATGAATGATGCGATTGCCGCTGCCGGTGGCCCGGCATGCGAAAAAAAGCTCTGACCATGACTCCTAGCGACAAGCAATTCATTGAGCAGCGCCTGGCCAGTGTGACAGAAGACATCAATGCACTACTGACGCTCTGCAGCGGCCGTCAAAAGTTCTCACCAGGGGATAAGGAGCAGGTTCGCTACGAATACAGCAACCTCAAGTCAAAACTGAGCGGTCTGGCGATCCACGTGTTTGAGAGCGAGCATGGCAGAAGCTTCTGTCATTCAGCAGGCTTAGGCGTGGCGGCCGCTTTGTCGGCCAAGGCCAGTGACTCGCCACCTGAATTGACACGCTCTCTGGAGAGAGCCCAGTCAGAGGTGTCGTACTGGGTGCACACGCTATCAAAATGAAGCGTGTGTACCCTCCGAATCCAATAGTCGCGCTGATCTTCTGGGAATAGGCTTGCATCCGCCTCGGATAGCCAGGTGAGCGCAGCAAAAACCCCGCTGCGTACCGCGTGTCGCTGGTCTTCTGGGTCAGTAGCAAGGGCGCCGTCCAGCGTCCATAGAAGGCAGTCCAGTTTACTCAGCGCCAGCCTCAGCTGGAACTTAGGAGACTCGCGAAGCGCCTTGGCCGCCCTCTTAAGTGCCTCGACATCGCCCGCATCAGCGGGCTTTTTTTCGTCTGTGTGGTGTGTGGTCATGAAGAAATATTACCTCACTTCGAAAAATAAATTACCCATGGGTATTGCATCAATTATTACCCAAGGGTAAGATACCTCATCGCCGCAACAAACCGCAGCGATGGGTGCCAAGCGATCGAGCCGCGTGCCACGGGTCTTTAAAAAGCCAACGAGGAAATGGCCGGGCGCAGTGATCAACAGCGTCTAGCGCGGGTTAAACCCGTCCCCAAGCCGAGCGAGTCGGTACACGGGGCAAGCAGTCCGGGCATGTGGGTTCACTCCTGCATGTTCACGCCGAGAGGGGACTGCACGCGGAAAGAAGTGCAACGCGTGAGACCAGAGCACTGCTGAATCGATGCCAGCGAAAGCATCCCAACCAAGCAGCCGCGCGCTGCGAAGGAGAACGCATGCGAGACAAATAGGCCGGACAGCCCGGCCCAGCAACTGCGGAAGCAGCGTTAGAGCCGCACGAAAGCCGGCACGGGATCAAAGTTGGCCGATGGTTTGAGGAGTCGCCCGCCCTCTTACACCAGATGACGCCACCACACGCATATGACTGCGCAAGCAGCGCCAGCCCCTGAGCGAGATCAGGGGCAAAGCAAAAGCAGCTTCCAACAGGAGGCTGTTTCTGTTTTTACAAGGAGAAAGCCATGTGCGAATGCAAAGAAGACATCGAAAGGCGCGTGCTGGAGAAATTCAAGCAGGAGCACCCGGACGCGACCGGCCACGAAGCCGAAATGGGCGGCTACGCCATCGTGTTCGGCAAGGGTGGCGGCTTGCGACCTGCCGCGCGCGTCGACCTGACGGCCAAGGGATTCACCAAGACTGGAAAGGACAAGGCAATCCGCAGCAAGGTTTCCATACTGGCCACGTTCTGCCCGTACTGCGGTGAGAAGTTTGTAAAGGACTGAAGGAGTTTCAAAAATGTGAGCGATTCGCCTGCATGCGGCATGCATGTGCCTTCCCCCGCAGGGCTTTAGCGGGGCCATCACACATGCGGTCGGTGAGCGGGGAAAAGCAGCGGAATACAAGCAAGGCTGCATTTCCGGCTGCATCTGTGATGGTGCCGGGGGTCGGCTCCCCGGTTCTTACAAACCAGGCCTGCAAGGCCCGGCTGGAATACTGCAAGAGGGTAATTGCGCCGGCCACAGGCGCCCATCATGAACACCCCGGGAAAGTAGCGGGGGCTATCTGGCGTGACTGCGAAAGCAGCGCCGGCCAAGTGAAATCGGGCAAATCAGAGCATCTTGATGAGGATGCTGCGGTTTGTTACATGTCAAACGACAGGGGATTCAAACATGATGGCAAACTTAGAAGTTGCCAAAACAAAAAGGACCAGCGATAGCTGGTCCCTAAGTTAGGTAACTTCCCCTGATTGCCACTTGTCTTGGCGGACAGCAATCAGTTTTTAGTGTGTCGGCGATTATAACTGCTTTATTCTAGATATGGCATGAAATTCGCTGATGCATAGGCACAACCTTAGGAGGTATCGCCTATGGCCATCAAGAAAGCTAAGAAGCAAAGCAACTCTGTACACCTCGTGGAGGTGGAAAGCGAGCTTCGAGTTGACTCACGCATCCTTGCTGACAAGCTCCAGAACCAGCACAAGAACGTAATTGAGCTGGTTGATCGGTATGCAGAGCAGTTCAAACGGTTCGGGGTTCTTACGTTTGAAACGGAGAAACCCAACTCTTCAGCAGGAGGGCGGCCAGAGCGATTTGCGCTTCTGAACGAGGATCAGAGCTATTTCTTGCTATCGCTGTCACGCAACACAGACCATGTGGTGGAGCTCAAGGCCAACTTGGTCGCAGCGTTCAGCGAAGCTCGAAAGCCGCGCGGAGCAGAAGAGGAATATCTTCCTACCTACCGAGCGCTGCACGACAAAGTGCACAGCCTGGCAGCCCAATCAAGCAATGCCAAGTTCGTTCATATGAATGTCAACAAGCTGATTAACAAAACAGTTGGTGTTGAAGCGGGTGGGCGCCATGGCCTACCCGTTCCCCGCAAGTCATTGATGGTAGTTGCGCAGGCAGCAGCCACCCATGCGATGGCCTCTGCCAAAGACCACCACGACGGATATCAAATGGCGAAAAGTGCAATGCAGCTGCTGCAACCTGTTGCTCAACAGCTATCAGGTCAAGCTCAAATCCAGCTTGGCAGCTAATCGCTCGTCTTGCTAAGCCCCTCTAAAAGCCACCCTCGGAGGTGGCTTTTTTGCGCCATGGTTTCAGAGGGCCATCCGGCGTGACCACTCGAGCAGGTACGGCAGCTCAGGAATTCGCCTGAGCTGCCGGCAGTTAGGAGCACGGCGCGGCATCCGCGGCGTGGCGAGAGTGGTCACACCAGATGGCACGCCACCAGTTTTAGGTAAGCCGAACTCCTATTGTTTGCCTGAAAAGCGTCAAGCAGAATTCGACCCCATCTACCTGTTACGCCGGGCCTGGGATATCTCCCCCCCCTCCCTTTCTGACCTCTCCCCAGGCATGACCCGAAAGGGTCACCGGCTCTTTCTTCAAGCCCGCGGCAATCGCTTGCGGGCTTTTTCTTCGACCACAGGAGACTCCATGCATTCGACACCCACCACTACCCCAACGACAAAGCTGCTGATGGCATTGCAATGGGCACTTACCGGCTTCGGCCTCTTCTGCCTGGTCGGCGCGGTCGTGGTGATGGCCCTCACGCCCGAAGCATGGCCCGTCTGAAAAATCAATTTTGATAGCGGCTCGCGCCTGCCGCATAAGCACCAAGGAGTGAAACGATGACAAAGCTACTTGAAGCCCTGATCTTGATCGTTGCCCTCTGCATGGGTCTGGCCTGGCTTGCTGTGCCGGATGTTCAAGCGGATGAACCCCAGACCATCGCCCAGAGCCTGCGCGACGAGTTCGCCTGCCCAGGCATGCATGCCGAGTGGCTGGACGACAAGACCGTGCAATGCCTTAAAGAGCTGCCGTGATTACGTGGCTCGCCTCCGTCCAATCCGCCACCTCTGAGGTGGCCTTCTCTTTTCTGGAGTCCTGATGTTCAAGAACATGATTGTTTATCGCATTGCCGAGAGCTGGCAGGGCGATCTGCAGCTGCTGGAAGATGCGCTGCAAAAGACGGTGTTTGAGGAGTGCGGCGCCACGCAGGAGCGCTCCGTGGGCTGGGTGCCACCGCGCGGTGAGGCTCATGGCCCGCTGGTTGAGTCCGTGGCCGGTCAATGGGTCATGCGCTTCATGACAGAGGCCAAGGTGCTGCCGGCCAGTGTGCTGAATCGCAAGGTCAACGAGAAGGCCGAGCAAATCGAAAAGGCCGAAGGCCGCAAGCCCGGCAAGAAGGAGAAGAAGGAGCTCAAGGACGAAGCAAAGCTCGACCTGCTGCCCATGGCCTTCACCAAGCAAGGCAGCATGTGGGTCTGGATCGACCCGCAGGCCCGCACCCTGGTGCTGGATACCAGCGCCCAGGGCCGCGCCGACGAGGTGGTGACGCTGCTGGTCGAAGGCCTGCCCGGCTTCGCCCTGGCACTGCTGGACACACAGACCAGCCCACAGGCCGCCATGGCGCATTGGCTGATGACACAGGAGCCGCCCGCCTGCTTCACAGCCGACCGCGAGACAGAGCTGAAAGCCTGCGACGAATCAAAGGCCGTGGTGCGCTACGCCCGCCACCCGCTGGATATTGATGAGGTGCGGCAGCACATCGAGCACGGAAAGCTGCCCACCAAGCTGGCCATGACCTGGGACGACCGGGTGAGCTTCGTGCTGACCGAAGGCCTGCAACTCAAGAACATCACGCTGCTGGATGCGGTCATGGACGGCAACAGCAAGGATGACAGCGGCTTTGATACCGATGTGGCGATTGCCACCGGCGAGCTCTCCCGCCTGATCCCCGATCTGATCGAAGCACTAGGCGGTGAAGGTCGAACCGGCCTGGGCGACCTGCCTGCCTCGCTGGCTACCAGCGCCAGCACGACCGGCCCGAAGGCCGCGCCAGCTGACACATCCCCGGGCGAAAGCCCGTTCTAGCCGCTCACTCTTCAATCCACTGCCCGCCATACCGCGGGCTTTTTCTTTGGAGACTCCCATGAGTCTGACTTTCGTGAATCACAACGGCGACCCCATCACCGATTCCCGCATGGCCGCCATGCGAGCCCAAGGAATGGAGCTCGAGCGCCTGCGCCGCCTGGCTGCCAAGGCGGATGCGGTGTCCGTTCACAAGGGCTGGCGCGTCTCAGGTATCAAGCCTGGAATGCTGGATGAGGCAAAGCAGGCGCACGAACGGCTCTGCCAGATGGCGCAGAAGGCGGGCGGCAAGCCGCCGGAGCCCTTTGATGAAGGTGCATGGCTTCGCACCGCCAAGCGCACTGCAGTGCGCAGCAAGCCCTACCCCTTCAAGAAGCCGCTCAGCTTTGCAAGGAGTTGGCTATCAAGACGGGCTGGCTTGATGTGCAGCTCCAAGAAATCAAGAAGACTGTCGCTTGAATAGTTTTAGTCAGGAAGAGCCTCTGGTGCCGCTGCTGGAGGCTTTTGCATCAGTCATCGTCGTCAAAGTCGTACAGCTCCTGAGGTGATGGGCAAATGGCCTTGGAGCCGGCTATCTTTTCCAACATTCTCAACGCTCCGGTCAAGTAGTTGCTCGCACTGTCTTGGGTTGCAGCCCACTCCCCCGACTTTTCAATAATCGCCTTGTCTGGCGTTGCCCACTGCCGTGGATCGAAACGCAATATCTCGGCACGAAGGGAGTGCAAAGAACCCAGGGCACTCGAAATTCTGAATCCCACGACCTCGGGAAGCATCAGCAGCGACTCTGGAGCGAGCGACACCAGTGCAGAGTGTCTTTCGAAGTGTTCTGCCCAATCCCTGGCTCTCTGCAGGAACTCTTGAGCCTCCTTGGCGGTGCTCGATTTATCGACAGTGAAATAGGTGAGCATTGCCGAAGCTTTGAGTTCGGACTGAAAGCTCTGCAGAACGGGCAAAACATAAAGCGCGTGAATGCGCTGGAGATGAGCATCCCTTTTTCTGCGCTCTGTATTTGCTCTGGAGGCAAGAACAAGAGCTACCCATACAGCGCCGATTGTGCCGACGGCAGACGCCAAGGAGATCCACTCCGTCTTGGCCATGCACATCGGCCAAATATTCCAGTAGAACAGGCAGTACTCCTGCGCCGGATTAGTCGCGGCAACTGCTTTGCCGATCCCCTCTATTACCTGATCTGCGTTCATGCGCTCCTCCTGGGGCGCAATCCTACCGTTTCACCTGCCCGCCACTGAGCGGGCTTTTTGCTTTCTGGAGCCCTATGCGACTCAACATCGACAGCGATCAGGATGCCAAGCTAGCCAAGCTGCTCGAGAAGACCTCTCTCAGAATGCACTCGAAGCCTGAGATGCTGCGCCACCTGCCTGACGGAACTATTCAGCTGAGCTGCCCGCTTCCTGATGGGTACAAGCCAGAAATGAACCCATGGGCCAAAGAGTTACGAGCTCGCATCGATGCAGGCTGGCGGATTTTTGAGATCAACGAGTGCTCCAAAAGCGTCAGTGGCGGCTGGATGGCCTCATGCATACCGCCACCCCTCTACCGAATTTTTCTCTCTGCCTGGCTGAATCAACCCGAGCCGCTACCTCTTGGGCAGCTTGAGCTGTTTCCCGCATGACCACCAACACCCCAGCCCGCCGCCGCGGGCTTTTCTCATTCTGGGAGCCACCCTCATGAAGCAACCTATCAAGATGACCCCCGGCGACGATACGCACCTGTCGATGCTCATGGCGCCATGCAATCTGAACTTCTTCGTCGGCAAAGACCGCGAAGACCTGCTTGCATATGGCCGCGCCGCATTTGAGGCTGGCAAGGCCGGCCAGTGCCTGCACCAGATTCAGGAGCCAGAAGCTGACATCTGGCCTTGCGTCAATATCGATGTTGACGCGAGCGGGAAGATCACCAACGCCAAGCTGTATTCACCTGGGCTGCCCGCTGGAAATCACGATGTCTATCCAGTTCGTGTCCCATACATGGATGAGCACACTGAAGCATGGCGTGCGTGCGTTGATGAGCTTGAAAAAGCTGTGCCTGGGTTCATGAGCCTGGGCAACATGAACGGTATCGAATGCGCTGTTGCTGCCATCCGAGGACTTTCGGAGCGCGCAAAGCACCAAGAGCTAGCCGCAGCAGAACAAGCTGCATGGCATGCTGGCCTGGACGAAGGCCGGGCACAGGCAGCGCCCGCAGCCGTGGCAGTGCCTGATGAGCTGATTCGCGCAGCCAAGCAGGCGCTCGCATGTATGGATGGATTGCAGCAACACCTGGGCCGCGCCGTTTGCCAAGTCGAAGCTGATGCACTTCGCGCCGCGCTCGCCGCCACCCCGGCAGCAGCCGCGACAGTGGTGCTGCCTGAGCCATGGGGGTATTTAGTCGAAGGCCGAATATTCATCGGGCGACTACTGCCGCAACATGTGAATTCAATGGTGGAGTCAGAGGGGTTTCAGCCAATCAAGCTATTCACAGAGCAGCAATTGCGCGCCCTGCTGGCTACTGCTACCGGACTTCCCGCGCAGGCGGTGGAGAAGAGCGCTCTGATTTCAGAGGTCGAGGATCGAATCAAGTATTCGCATGCGAGGCTTGGCCACTCCGAACGATTCACTGAGCTGAAAGTTCTGACAGCGAACTCAATCATCGCCGCGCTGAAAGCTGCACCCCAGGCGCAGGCAGACGCGCGGGATGCGGGAAAGCTGCATTTCTGGGTAGCAGATGATCCAGATACGGCGCATGAAAACCTGCATGAAGCAGTCATGGAGGCCTTCGAGACAAACGGCGTCCAACCAGGTGGATTTGTCGAGATACAGCGCGAGATCAGTTTGCCCAACATCCTCGTGCGCATCACATCGACCAATCCGTTTGCGTTTGAAGAAGTGCCTGACGCCGCTATCGCGGCAGCAAAGGGGGAGTGATGCAGCACATCGTCTGCTATTCAGGCGGCCACAGCTCCGCCCTGGTGGCGCTTGAGGTTGCGCAACGCTATAGCACTAAGAATCTAGTGTTGCTGAACCACGACATGCATTTCAGCGTGGAGCATGCCGACATCAAGCGCTTCAAGCGCGATGTGGCCGAGCACCTGGGCGCGCCGCTGACGTTCTCCAGTCGGCGCAATGCCACACAAGACCAGTTCGACGTGTGCGTGGAGGCCGGAGCCTTCAAGGTAAACAACGGGCAGGAGCTGTGCACCGCGCGGCTCAAGACCGAGCCATTCATGGAGTGGCTGGCCTCGAACGCATCTCAGGATGACAGCACCATCTATTACGGCTTCGATGCCAACGAGCAAGACCGCATCCAGCGCCGCGCCGGGATCATGGGCGCGCAGGGCTGGAAGACGGACTACCCGCTGATCTGGATGAAGCGACAGCACGAGAGCACCGAGGCCTTGGGCATCCCGCGACCCTGCACCTACAGCGTCTTCAAGCACGGCAACTGCATCGGCTGTCTCAAGGCTGGCTGGCAGCACTGGTACATCGTCTATTGCACCCGCCAAGACATCTGGCTCAAGGCTAAGTGGGCAGAGGACGAGATAGGCCACGCCATTCACTGGGATGACGGCCAGCCTGTCTACCTTGAAGACATGGAGCCGAAATTCGCAGCGATGAAGGCCGCCGGCATCCCAGCGACTGAGCACATCCCGCATCAGCGGTTCTGGGCCCAGGCAAACAAGATCGTTCGGATCAACGCAATACAGGAGTCTCTGCCATGCGAATGCACGCACGGATAGCAGCGCAGCGCGCCGCCCAGGCAGCGCAAGGGGGTGAGTGAATGCAATACACACGCACTTTCAAGAAGCACTCCATCACAGTCGAGCGCGAGAGCCGAAAGGACAACTGGTACATCCGGGTGACGGCCCCTTGTGGATCGTATGCCTATGACGGCTGGTGGTCTGACTCTGCATCGAAGACCGCAAAGGAGGCTTTCGAGGAAGCCAAGCGCGGCGCGCAGCTCGATCCAAACAAGGAGGCGCGTCGGGTAGCCCAGTCAGCAGCCAAGGAAGGAGCGCAGCAAGGATGAGCAAAACAACTGCCACTCAACGACAGCGCCGAGCGCGTTCATTGGCAAGCATGTTGTACGACCCGTACATAGCAGGCTGCTTCACTGACTTTCATGGCGATCCGCGACAAGCGCCGAAACGCTGGAAGCGCCTGTGGGCGCGTCAATGGAAGTTCGTCAAGAAGGCGAATGTAGCGAATCGCCGTTATTGGCGGGCCGTGCGAGAGCAAGCCCAGGCGCAGAAAGGCCAAGCATGAGCACCCCTGACTCCAACATCAGGAAGTTCCCAGGGACTGAGCTGCCGGAGCAGACGCTAACAGCCTATAAGAACTGGCACAACTTCTGCGAACACAAAAAGATCTCCCTGGACGATCACAGCCGCACCGTGCGCTGCGCCGCCTGCGACCAGGTATTCGACCCATTCGACTTTCTGCAAAAGGAGGTCACTCGCTTGCAGCGCGCCTGGGAAGACCACAAGCATGTTCAAAAAAGCCTGAATGACCTCAGGGATGGAGTCGAGTCCTTGAAAAAGGAAGAGGCCCGCCTGAAGGCGCGCATTAGAACGGCCAAAGCCAAGGTGGCACCTGTGATTGACCTGAGGAACCGCGAACTATGAGCAAGCGAGCCCGCGATCGAGGCGACAAGCGCGACAGATGGCGCGAACCTATCAACCACCCCGAGCCCCGCCACTGAGCGGGGTTCTGCATTTAGGGAGTTACCCAATGAAAGAAACCGGCTTGATGTTCAAGGCGCCCTTGGTGTGCACCATCCTGAGCGGCCTGAAGACCCAGACGCGCCGCGCATTCAGTGAACACATGATGAAGCAGATGCGCGCCGCTGCTGCCATTGGCGAAGTGTCGAACTTTCTGGACGAGGGAAGCCTGCAGCCCAACGACCTTGCATATGTGCAGCAGTTTTCACCGGTAGGCCAGCCCGGCGACCGTATCTATGTGCGAGAGACATGGCAGCACGCCAACTTTCCGCTGGGGCCGTATCAGGAGGGAACGCCCGTGTTCTACCGGGCCGACTATCTGAATGACCCTCACGGGCCGGATGGGGAGAAGTCGCCAGAGGGCAAGTATCGCCATTGGAGCCCTGCAATTCACATGCCGAAAGCTGCAGCACGCATCTGGCTGGAAGTCGCCGGCGTGCGCGTGGAGCGCCTGCAGTCCATCAGCGAGGAAGATGCCAAGGCAGAAGGGGCGTGGCCGGACCAGTCCATCGTTGGCACCACGGCTGACTATTTCAAATGCTCCCATTTCGCGGTCCACCCTTCTCTGGCATTCCGCATGCTTTGGGAATCCACCGGCGGTGATTGGGCCGCGAATCCCTGGGTCTGGGTGATCGACTTCAAGCGCATCGAGAAACCGCGATGACCAGCGCCAGCACTGTGGGCCTGCCAGAAGACAAGGCCTACATAGCCCACCACTTCAACTGCCCTACCTGCTGCGCCGCCGGCCGATCCGCTGGCAAGCAGGCGCGCTGCGCCGCTGGCGTGCAGCTCTGGGACGCATACCGCGCAGTCATTCGCGCCCGAATCAGGGCCGAGCGCGCAGCTACTGCAACCAACTCTGAAAGAATACGATGAATACTTCTATGAATAGCGTGCCTGAGACGATGTACCGCGAAAAGCAGGTGTTGGCTCAGTTTGCACCGGTGCACCGCACCACCTGGTGGCGCTGGGTTAGAGCAGGCATTGCACCGCCGGCCGTAACCATTGGCCTGCGGGCTAAGGCTTGGCGGCAGTCTGATCTGCAGCGCTGGCAACAGGGTCAGCGTGGTGACTGGAATCCAGATAATCAGCCCAATCCTGCATGAGCGGCCGACGACGCTCAAGCGCATCGCTACGTCGATACGCCGCCTCTGTCTGGTTGCCAACGGTATGGGCCAGGGCAGTTTCAACAACATCCCGTGGATACTCCGTATGGTCGCCGGCCCAATCTCGAAAGGTTGACCGGAAGCCATGCGGGACGTATTCAAGATCCTTGCGCCGCATGAGCGCCGTCATAGCCATATCGGCCAGCTGCCCGCCGCGTGGCGATGGGAACACCAAGTCAGTTCCCGCAATCCTGGGCATCCCCTTTAGCAGCGCCAGCGCCTGCCTGCTGAATGGCACCCGGTGCGTTACGCCGGCCTTCATCCGCTCACCTGGGACAGTCCACACGCCAGCGTCCAGATCGACCTCATCCCACGTCGCGCCGCGCACCTCGCCGGAGCGTGCGGCCGTGAGAATCGTGAAGCGCAGCGCCAGCGCCGACATCCCTGCAATTCCTTCCAGCTCGCGCATAAAGCTTGGCGCCAGAGGTATAGGCATGGCCGGATGGTGCCTACGCTTGCGCACCTTGTCCGGAGAAGGAAGTATCTTGTCCAGCACACCGCGCCAGCCGGCCGGGTTTATCCCGTCGCGCCCATCGCGCACCGCTGCATATCCCAACACCGACTCGATCCGCCCGCGCAGCCGGGTCGCTGTCTCTGTTTTGGTGCTCCATATCGGCTTGAGCACCTGCAGCACATCATCCACTCCAATTTCCCCGCACGCCTTATCCCCGATCAATGGGTAGGCATAGGTCTCCAGAGTTGCCGTCCATTGCGCCTTGTGCTTTTCATTCCGCCAGCCGTCGCGCTTTGATTCGACGTACTCGGTTGCGTCATCTCGGAATTTGCGTGCAACAACGACAATCGACTTCGGTTCGGGCAACGGAATCGGATTGACGCCGAGCCGCACCATTCGATTTTTGTCACGGGCGAGCTCACGGGCCTCAGACAAGGTCACATCCTCGAATCGCCCCAGGCCAATATCGCGGCGCTTGCCATCCACCATAATGCGATGGACCCATAGTCGCGTGCCCGCCTCGGTGACGCGCAGCTGCAGGCCGGCGGCCCCTCCAACTGGATACCGCCCAGGCTCTCGCAATTTGGCTACCGCCGCAGCGGTCAGCTCTTTGGCAAATTTCGGCATGCGGCCATTATGCCGCCCACATCCTGCCCACAAAAGCGCGACAACTTAAAGCGGCCAGTTTCAGCATATTGCAACAAGGCCTGCTGCATCAATCAATACAAATCAATCACTTAGCGATAATTTGCAGCGGCCTGCAACGATAGTGCGATACTCACAGCCTCCGCCAGGAATACTTCTAAGCCCCTGTTTTTAGGGGCTTTTTTATTTCCAACCACAAGCTTTCTACCATACCATCTACCATTAGATTTCTGATTGATCCGGTCCTGTTCAGACTGCATCGGACTGCAACTAGCAATCTTGTTTTTTCATTTCTAATTTTTTTCAACCACATATCACTGAGCTGAGGACAACTACAGATCCTCACCAACCAAACGTCACAAGCCCCTGTGTATCTGCGCAGGGGCTTTTTTGTTGTTGTGTATAGGAGATCACTTTGGAAATATCCATCCCCTCGCTTCTGTCTTGCCCCTTCTGTGATGGGGCGGAGGTCACTCCTCGAACGCCTGCCACCTATGCCTGCGCTTTGGTTGGGTGTGCTGTCGGTGCAGCTGGAGGCTTTCATGCCTCGAACAAAGGGCTATCAGTTGCCAGTCTCCCCAGCACTTCTATTGCTTCAGCAGGATTCGCATTCAGCGGCATTGCTGGTGCCGTGGTTGCTGCAATGACCGCCGCAGCCATTGGCTGTGATCTGGGTGCTAAAGCTGGTGCCAAGATTGATCTCGTGCTGTTTGATAACTATCGTTGCAGCGCATGCGGAAAGACTTTTAAGGTCTGAGTCGTTCAGTAGCGCAACGCTTCACATTCTTTTTATTGAATACGTCTCATTTATTAATTAAGGAGCAATTTCATGGCACACCTCGTTGAAACCATGGCCTACGCTGGCCAAACCCCTTGGCATGAACTTGGCAACGCTTTGCCTGCCAAACAAAGCATTGATGTCTGGGCACAAGCTGCAGGCATGGACTGGCGTATTCAGGAAACACCTGTGTGTTATCTCGCCTCCGATGGAAATACAGGCCTATCTGGTCTATATGCCGAGCCCAAAGAGTTTCCAGAACAAAAGGTGCTCTACCGCAGCGACACGCAGGCACCCCTGTCCGTAGTGGGCAGTCGCTACAACGTGGTTCAGCCCCGCGAGGTACTGGAGTTCTACCGCGACCTGACTGAAGTAGCTGGTTATGAGTTGGAAACTGCAGGCGTGCTCAAAGCTGGCCGCAAGTTCTGGGCATTGGCGCGCACTGGTAAATCTGTTGCGTTGAAAGGCAATGATGTGGTCAACGGCTATTTGTTGCTGGCTACGTCGTGTGATGGTTCTCTGGCTACGGTGGCCATGCCAACCACAGTGCGCGTGGTGTGCAACAACACACTGACGATTGCACTCAAGGATGGCGTAGGCTCCGTCAAAGTGCCCCACAGCACTACGTTCGACGCACAGGCAGTTAAACGCCAACTCGGTATCGCAGTTGGACAGTGGGACAGCTTTATGTACCGCATGAAGACGCTGGCCGAGCGTAAGGTCAAGACCCATGAGGCGATGAACTACTTCCTCAAGGTGATCTGCAATACAGACAGTCACTCTGATTTGTCAGTCGGCTTGACCAATGAGCGCGCTTTGAAGAAGGTGCAGATGCTTTATGAGGGCCATGGGCGAGGAGCAGAAATGCATGCAGCCAAAGACACGGCTTGGGGCTTGCTGTGCTCTGTGACCGAGTTCGTTGACCATGAAAAACAAGCACGTAGTCAAGACAACCGCCTAGACAGCGCTTGGTTTGGCCAAGGTGCTGCCATCAAGCAGCGCGCCTTGGATCACGCTTTGCAACTGGTGGCTTGACCATGCTGCCTCGTTTGCAACTCTGGCCGCATTGGCTGTTTCCGCTAGGTTTTCCTATCTACGTTACACCCCCACGAACCGCCTTCTGAGGCGGTTTTTTTATGCCCGCAATTTTTGCGGGCCAAGGAGATTTCTATGTCTGTTCATTTGTTGAGCAATGCCAAGTTGGATGTCCGTGAAACACCAGTGGAGCACCCCAGCCGCCCTCGCAAGGGCGCCGCTTTGCGCCTGGTATCGACCAAGGACATGGCTCGTGATGATTGGCTGGAAGTGCGTCGCACGGGAATTGGCAGCTCCGATGCTGCGACTGCCGTGGGCCTCAATCCTTACCAGTCTCAGCTGGAGTTATGGATGCAAAAGACGGGCAAGGCCGATATGTTGCCTGCTATTGATCCCAACGATGACACCAGCCCCATGTTCTGGGGGACGTTGCTGGAACCCATCGTGGCAGCCCACTACACCAAGCGCACCGGCAACAAGGTACGTAGGGTGAACGCTGTGCTGCAACACCCCAAGCATCCTTGGATGCTGGCCAATGTGGACCGTGAGGTGATGGGGTCTTCAGAGGTACAGATTCTGGAGTGCAAGACGGCTGGAATTCATGGTGCACGCCTTTGGAAGGATGGCGTGCCTGAGTACGTTCAGTTGCAGGTGATGCACCAGTTGGCCGTCACGGGCCACAAAGCCGCAGATGTGGCAGTGCTCATTGGGGGGCAGGAATTGCGCATCTTCCGTATCGAGCGTGACGAGGCGTTGATTACCCGTCTGATTGAGATGGAGCACGCATTCTGGCAGCTGGTGGAAAGCAACACACCGCCTGCCGGAGATGGCTCTGACAGTGCTGAGAAAGCGCTGCGCTGCCTCTATCCCAACAGTGGCGGTGAAGAAGTGGACATGAGTGACAACCCAGAGCTCAATGCCACGTTCGACGCCTTGCTGATTGCACGGGAGCAGCTTGATGCCGCTCAAAAGCAAGAAGCACGCCTGCGCCAAGCCATTCAGATCCACATGGGCGAAGCAGGCAAAGCCACGTTTGCCTGTGGTGGTAGCGTGACCTGGAGACGCAGCAAAGACGGGCAAGCCTTCGACACAGCGCAGTTCGTCAAAGACCATCCCGAGCTGTCCAAAGCCTACCTCACCACACGGCCTGGATCTCGGCGGTTTTGCGTGTATCCAGCTTGAGCTGACCATCCTTCCCACATCCATCCCCCTCTTGCTCCCTGTGGCCCATGCCACCGGGAGCTTTCTTTTTTTGGAGCAAAACATGATCAAAGGTTTGATGATTACCCCGCCCGTCATTGGCCGAATTTCTATTGGCAAAGTCGTGGAAAAGAATGGCAAGCGCCTGCCAGAGAAAGACGATGAATTCACCATCACCACACAGGTCCAGCAGCGTGGTCAGTGGGTGCTACACCCGCTGGATGAGGCTTTGCGCCAAAGCCAAGCAGATGCCTTCACCGTTGGCGGCATAAAGGAAGGCGCTGAGCCTTCCGACAGTCAAAGTGAAAGTATTCCCGCACGCAGTGCCAAGCGCACGCTCAAAGACAAGATGGGGGTCGCAGGTCAAGCGCCTGCAGAAACTAGCTCTCCACGACGGAAGCTGCGCAGCATTCCCGTGCGCGTCTTGTTCAATGACCCTGATCTAAACCTGCGAGCCAACTACTGCATGTTTGACCGCAGCACAGCGCGTCCTGTCTGCGTGGGTGACGGGGAGAGCTGCAAGCGCGTCACGGATCAAGGGCTGGAGACGATGGAATGTCCCGGTCCTGATAGCTGTCGTTTTGGGCTGGGTAACTGCAAGCCTTATGGGCGGCTGAACGTCAGCATCGGTGACAGCGATGAATTGGGCAGCTTTGTGTTTCGCACAACGGGCTTTAACAGCATTCGTACCTTGGCTGCACGCCTGCAGTACTTCGCTGCTGTCTCTGGTGGGCACCTGGCCTGTATGCCGCTGGAGCTCAAGCTGCGGGGCAAATCGACTACGCAGTCACACCGCGCAGCCATTTATTACGCAGACTTGGTCGTGCGCTCAGGGCTATCGCTCAATGCTGCTATTGGACAAGCCAAGGACTTGGTTGCAGAGCGCTTGGCTGCGGGCTTTGATCAGATGGGATTGGACAGTGCTGCACGCCACGGCTTTGCCAATGGCTGCTTTGAAGACGCGCCGGATGAAGTCGCTGAGATTGTGGAGGAGTTTTATCCCGATGGCAGTCCAACGCTCACTGGCTCTGGCATTGAGGCCGCCGATGATGGCACCCCAAACCGGCTGCGCCATGGTACGCATAGTCCGTCATCTTAAAGACCGTGATCGCATAGACCGTAGTGTTTAACACCGTGTATTTGCACACCGTGATGCTTTGTCACGTGTGCAGATGCACTGTGGTCAAGACTGCTACGAATCGTAACCATTGCGCCCCATGGCAAGCAAACCAATGACCGATGCAGACCGCTCCCCCTTGCTCAAGGCTTTCGGGAATGCCGTACGCGAGTACCGCAAAGCACAGGGATTTTCTCAAGAGGGTTTTGCGCATTACTGCGGCTTGGATCGGAGGATGTGCAAAATTTTGTGTAAACGGCCAATCAACAGCCGGCGCAAGCCGGCCTGTCCGTAAACACTATGAACACCAAGAAACACGACGTACCCGAAGAACTGCTGTCTGGCCTGCTGGCCAACTACAAGAGGCCCGAAGACCTCATCGGCGAGAACGGCCTGCTCAAACAGTTGACCAAGCTACTGGTCGAGCGAGCCCTGGATGCCGAATTGACCGAACACTTGGGCCACGAACGCAACGAAGCAGTGTCCAACCCCGTTGGCAACACCCGCAACGGCAAGAGCAAGAAGACCCTCAAGGGCGATTTCGGCGAACTGCCCATCGAGGTACCCCGCGACCGCCATGGCAGCTTCGAGCCTCAGCTCATCCCCAAGCACCAGACCCGCTGGGCCGGCTTTGACGACAAAATCATCTCGCTGTACGCCCGTGGCATGACGGTGCGCGAGATACAGGCCCACCTCGAAGAGATGTACGGCACCGAAGTTTCGCCCAGTCTGATTTCCTCGGTGACCGACGCCTTGGCCGATGAGGTCAAGGCCTGGCAGGCCCGGCCGCTGGAGCCGATTTACCCCATCGTTTACCTGGACTGCATCCACGTGAAGGTGCGCGAGGGCGCTGTGCGGGTCAAGGCGGTGTACCTGGCCATTGGCATCACCATGACGGGCGAGAAGGAGGTGCTGGGCCTGTGGTTGGCCCAGACTGAGGGTGCCAAGTTCTGGCTGCAGGTGGTGACCGAATTGCGCAACCGGGGCGTGCAGGACATCTTCATTGCCTGCGTCGATGGGCTCAAAGGTTTTCCGGAAGCCATCGAGGCCGTCTTCCCCAAGGCGGTGGTGCAGCTGTGCATCGTTCACATGGTGCGCCACAGCCTGAACTACGTCTCATGGAAGCGCCGCAAAGAAGTAGCTGCCAACCTGCGCCGTATCTACACGGCCGCCACCGCCGAGGAGGCCGAGCTGATGCTCGGTGAATTCGAGCAGCGCTGGGATACCGAGTACCTGCCCATCGGCCAGTCCTGGCGCAGGAACTGGAGCCGCTTGACCCCGTTCTTTGACTACCCGCCGGAAATCCGCAAGGTCATCTACACAACCAATGCCATCGAGTCGGTGAACATGGGCCTGAGGAAGCTGACCAAGAACCGGGGCTCGTTCCCCAGCGACGAGGCGCTGACCAAGCTGTTCTACCTGGCCCTGCGCAACATCAGCCAGAAGTGGACCATGCCCATCCGGGATTGGAAGGCTGCGCTGACCCGCTTTACCATTGAGTTCGGAGACCGCATCTCCGTCAATTGAAGTCCGAACCGTTTACACAAAAATTCGGACACGCCCCTGGGCCGTCCTCATACGGCAGCCGTGGCATAGCCACGGCCGGGGTTGGGGGTAACTCGCCTCAAACTGGATTTATGCAACAACGCCGCCCACGAAAAAAATCGCATCGCATTTCATCGGTAAAAAATTGATCTATTGAGATCGAAAATGATCGATGTCATGAATATTTCATGATCCATTGATAAATTTCGATCATGAAATTTGCAAAACCATTCAAAACTGTCATCTTTGATCTGGATGGCACCTTGCTCGACAGTTGGCCCAGCTTGCAGGCCACGCTGCACGAGGGCTTAAACAGCCGCACGCTGGATATGCCCTCTCTCAAGCTCGAGTTGAGCGCAGGCATCGCTCCCATGTTGGCACTGGCTGCTCAACAAGCGGATCTTCGAGGCTCCGAACAAGAAGCAGCGCAAACCCAACTCATGCGCAGCTACCTGAGCCGCTTTGTGCTGAACGCCACCGTGTACCTGGGCGTACCCGAATTGCTGGCCCGACTGCAAGCTCAAGGCCTGAAGCTGGGCATCTGCACCAACCGCGACCGTGCAAGTAGCCTGCAACTGCTGCGCCACCACCAACTTAGCGATTTTTTTGAAGCCGTGGTCTGCATCGATGACACACCTTTTCCCAAGCCCAGCCCCGAGCCTTTGCATACCTGTCTGCAACTGCTGGGTGCCACACCATCCGAGACCTTGTTCGTAGGTGACTCGGGCATCGACGCCAGCTGCGCACACGCAGCGAACGTTGCTTTTGCAGCCCATGTACGCGGCTATCACCGCAATATGCATGAGCTTGAGCCCAGCGTACTGAGGTTTGATGCTTATGAGCAGTTGAACGACATGTTGGAGGCTTGAAGCCATGGCTGACATCCACCTTCGTAGCATTTCTAAACGCTATGGCGACACGACCATCCTCGATCAGTTGGACTTACAGATTCACGACGGAGAATTTTTGACCTTGCTGGGTGCGTCTGGCTGCGGTAAATCAACCTTGCTCCGCTTGCTCGCTGGCCTTGAAGCACCAGACAGCGGTGACATTCAAAGCCAAGGCCAAAGCATGCTGAGCCAAAAACCTGCACAGCGCGATTGCGCCATGGTGTTTCAAACCTACGCGCTGTATCCACACATGACTGCAGGCGAGAACATTAGTACGCCTTTGCTGATGCGCAAGCTCTCGTTTTGGCAGCGCCTGCCGGGCATAAAGTACCTCAACCCTTCGGTACGTGCTCTTCGCAACGAGATTGAGCAAGAGGGTAAACAGGTGGCGCAGGTCTTGGGCATTGAGCACCTGTGGCAACGCAAGCCTTCGCAGTTGTCGGGCGGACAGCGACAACGCGTAGCACTCGCTCGCGCCATGGTACGCAAGCCTTCGCTGTTTTTATTCGACGAGCCTTTGTCCAACCTCGACGCCAACTTGCGTCAGGCCTTGCGCGCCGAGATTCGCGCGTTGCACCGCAAACTCGGCGTAACCTTTGTGTACGTGACGCACGACCAACACGAAGCCATGTCCATGTCTGACCGTGTGGCTGTGATGAAGAACGGAAAGATCTTACAGCTCGACACCCCTGAGGCTTTGTTCAAGCGCCCTGCCAGCCAAGAAGTGGCGAGCTTCGTGGGCTCACCTCGCATCAATCTGTTGCCGCTTTCTGCGGTGAAGCTGAATGATGGTGTGTTGCCGCCAACTTCGGCCGTTGTCGTAGGCATTCGCCCGCACCAATTCATGTGGACAACACAAACAGGTTGCTGGAGCGTTTTGGCACAGGTGCAGTCGGTAGAGTACGCGGGCAGCGAAAAAGTAGTGGTGGCACAAGGCGAGCATCACGAAGCCATGACCATACAAACCGAGGCCACCCAGCCAGTACATGAGACACAAACCGTCACCCTATACATACAGCCTTCAGAGCTGATATTTTTTGATGCGCATGGTCGCCGTCTGGAGGCATAAGCATGCACATCTCACGTCTGCAAACCTCGCTCATGCTGCTACCCAGTTTGATCTTGACGGTTTTGCTGCTGCTGGTGCCCATGTGCCTGGTGGCAGTGATGTCGCTGACCGACTGGCAGTTTGGATCCGACCAGTTTGCATGGGTCGGCCTGGACAACTACCGCGAACTGTGGGACGACGCAGGATTTCGCAAGTCCTTTACCAACACGGTGCACTATCTGCTGTGGGTGTCACTGGGCAGCATCACCGTGGGTTTGGTCAGCGCCTTGCTGGTTGAAAGCCATACAAGTTGGCGCGGCTTCTACCGCACGGCACTATTTTTGCCCGTGGCCTCTACCCTCATTGGCATGGCGGTGGTGTGGCAGTTCATATTGCACCCCACGATGGGATTGCTCAATCAGTTGCTCGCATTGATTGGGGTCGGGCCCTTCAACTGGCTCAAAGATTACGAACTGGCGTTACCAACGTTGGCTGCCATTGGCATCTGGCAAATGTCAGGCTTAGCCATGGTGATGTTTTTGGCGGGTCTCAAAGGTATTCCAGATGAGCTGCGCCAAGCTGCTTGGCTTGATGGTATGTCACATCCGCTGGATCGCATGTTTCGCCTGACCTTACCTTTGCTCGGCCCCACCATGTTGTTCGTGGTGACGATCTGTGCCATTCGCGCCCTACAGGTATTCGACACCGTGCATGTGATGACACAGGGTGGTCCCAACAAGGCCACCGATGTGCTGCTGCACAGCATTTACGCCGAAGGATTTGGATTTTTCAAGATGGGCTATGCCTCGGCTATGACGGTCGTGTTTGTGACCGGCATCTTTGTGCTCACGCTTATTCAGCACAAGGGCATGGAAAAAAGGACGCACTACTGATGATGGCCGATCCCTTATCCCCCTCCTTGGCCAGCCGCTTTGCGCGCCATGTCGTGTTGATGAGTCTAGCCCTCATTTATCTGCTGCCTTTTGTGTGGATGCTATCGATCTCACTCAAGCCCGCGAGTGAGATTTTCGATGCAGGTTTTAACCTCATCCCCCGCGAATGGGCTGCCTGGGAAAACTACAGCGCAGCGCTCACACGCGTACCGCTGCTGCGATATTTGCTCAACGGTGTGGTGGTGTGCGCTGGCATTTTGGTCGTACAAATTGCGCTGGCATTTCCGGCCGCCTACTGCTTCGCCAAGATCAAGTTTCGCGGCCATGACCTCGCATGGGGCTTAACCATGCTGTCACTGATGGTGCCATTTCAGGCCACTGCCATTCCGCTGTACATCTTTTTGTATCACTTAGGTTTGCTCGACAGCTACTCGGCCTTGATCCTGCCATTCATCGCCTCTGCCTTCGGCATGTTTATGTTTCGGCAGGCCATCAAAGTCATTCCCGATGACCTCATCCACGCCTCAAGGCTAGATGGCATGGGTGAGTTCGAGTTGGTGTGGCGCGTGCTGCTGCCTGCCTGCCTGCCTACCGTGATCGCTTTTTCGATCTTCTCGGTGGTCTGGCACTGGAACGACTACTTCTGGCCCCTGCTCGTCATCAATACCCAAGACCTTGCTACCCCCCCTCTAGGAACCATGTTCTTTGCCAACGAAGAGTCCGGCAACGATTACGGCCCGCTGATGGCCGGCACGGTACTGATCACCATTCCCCTGGTTGTTTTTTTCTTGTTCGCGCAAAAGCGCTTTATCGAAGGTGTCACCTTTTCAGGTGTCAAAGCTTGAAGGAAGTCATGATGAAACTGAAATTCATTGCAGCTGTTACAACCGTGCTCTGCACCATGGGTGCTGCCCATGCCGCCAAAATCGAGCTCGTGGTGGACTACGTCTACCCTGAGATGTTCAACAAGACTCAAGAAGTCATCGCCAAAAAGTTCAACGAGAAGTTCCCTGATTACTCGGTCAAGTTCCGTGCACCCACGCCTGACTACGAAGTGGCCGCCCAGCAAGCACTACGCCATGCAGTGACAAAGCAACTGGCCGATGTGTCTTTTCAAGGTCTGAACCGCCAGCGCATCTTTGTGGACCGCGGCATTGCTGTGGATCTGAAGCCCTTCATCCAAGCCGAAAAGAACTGGGACAAGAGCGGCTACAGCGCATCGCTGATGGAGCTGGGGCAAATTCAAGGCAAACAGGTCGGCATTGGCTTTGCTCTGTCCACCCCCATCGTCTACTACAACATGAACTTGGTGAACAAGGCAGGTACCACCGTCGATCAACTGCCCAAGACCTGGGACGATATCATCAAGCTCGGCGAAGCTTCACGTAAAGCCAGCCCACAAACGGGCGGCATTTACTTCGACTGGGGCATCACCGGGAACTGGTTGTGGCAGGCGCTGCTGTTTGCCGATGGCGGCAAGATTCTCAACAGCACCGAAAAGAAGGTGGCATTTGACGATGCCAAGGGCCTCAAAGCCATGAACACCATGGCCTCCATGGTGCAAAACGGCACCATGTCCAACATCAGCTACCAAGAAGCTGCTCAAATGTTTGTTGCTGGCAAGCTGGCAGTGTTGTCTTCGTCCACCTCGCGCTTGGGCGTGCTGGAAAAGCAGATTGGCGACCGCTTCAAACTGGTGACCGGAATGTTTCCCGTCACCGCTGAAGGTGGCAAAGTACCTGCAGGCGGCAACGTGGCCATGATGTTTACCAAAGACCCCGAGCGCCAAAAGGCAGCGTGGGAGTTCATTAAGTTCGCCACCGGCCCCGAAGGGGCCACGGTTATGACCAAAAACACCGGCTACTTCCCAGCCAACACCTTGCCAATTGACGACCCCAAGGCACTCAAAGGCTACTACGAAAGCAACCCCAACCAGTACACCGCGGTGAAGCAGATTCCTTGGTTGACTGGCTGGTATGCCTTCCCTGGCCAGAACGGCTTAAAAATCACTGACGTAATTGATGACCACGTGCAAACTGTGTTCGACCGCTCGAAGCAACCCGCCGATGCACTCAAGGCCATGTCTGCCGACGTGCAAAAACTTCTCGACTAAACATCAGAACTGCACGCTTTGGAGCATGCGCTTGCACGCCTTGTGTGAGCACATGCCCCGACCTCACGCAGCCTAGCCCCCAGCACGCTAACAGCCACATCACTGCCCATGCCTCATTTCGACAAATACATCCACCTGACAGACACCCACCTCGTGCAAGACGGCAACGGCCTGTTATACGGACTGAACCCTAAGCAACGCCTGCAGCAAGCCGTGGCCCACATTCAGCAACACCATGCCGATGCACGTGCGGTGTTCATCACAGGCGACTTGACCCACTACGGCCACGAGCAAGCCTATGTGCATTTACGCGAGTGCCTAAGTGGCTTGTCCATGCCCGTCTACCCCATCTTGGGCAACCACGACAGCCGCAACAACTTCCAGCAGCACTTTGCCCACATTGCACGAGACGCAAATGGCTTTGTGCAATATGTGCTTGAACTTGAACATCAAACAGCCATTTTTCTCGATACCAACGAGCCTGGCGTGCACTGGGGCGTGTTTTGCGAGAAACGTGCTCTTTGGCTGCGAGCTCAGCTTGAGCAAGCGAGCAAACCTGTGCTGCTGTTCATGCACCACCCCTTCTTCCCTATTGGCATAACCAGCATGGACAAAATCTCCTTGCTGAACACCAAACCCTTTGAAACTGCCATCGAAGGACTTCAGCACAAGATCGCACACTTCTTCTTTGGACACATCCATCGCCCGATTTTGGGATCCTTCAAAGGTATCCCCTACTCCACCTTGCGGGGCACCAATCACCAAGTGGCATTGGTGTTACAAGACCCCTCGCTGCGCATCGTGGGCAAAAACGAAGGTCCCCAATACGGCGTGCTGATGCTTTCGCCCGAGCAAGTACTGATCCACCTGGAAGACTTTTTGGACCAAGAGCCCACTTACCTGCTTGGTGGCTAATGTTGCACACCGCTGCCTCGTAACAACCAGTAAGCGCTAGGTGGACGAATGTCATGTGCAAGCCCAATCGACATCGTGGATCAACCACTTGCTGAGTGGCGCGCACGTGCTTGATGTATCGCATCACAGGGTGATAGGCTATGCTTGGTAGCGCAACTAGCCGCTCAGGCAGCGACTACCACCTCCACTCCTTGCTGGCGAAGGAGATTGAGGATGTCGGGGTCGGCCTTCGCATCGGTGACTAGCCGTTGTACCGAAGACCAGTCGTTAATGCGGAAGCTGGCAAAGGCGTGTAGCTTGGTGTAATCAGCCAGCACCGTTACGCGGCTGGCAGCGCCCATGAAGGCCTTGTTCATGTCGGCGTCTTCCGGGTCACGCATGTAAATTCCTTGGGCAGACAATGCATGCACGCCCAAGAAGGCCTCACGCACTTGCAGATGAGGCAGGCCTTCGTCGCTGGGGCGGCTGACAGTGGCTTGTTTGCGGGCATCTAGGCGGCCGGCCAGCACGTAGACATTAGCGTGCAGCCCTTGCCCGAGCACGTTGGCCACGGAAAGGCCATTTGTGATCACGTACAGATTCTGATGACCTCGCAAAGCTTGAGCCAGCGCGTGGGCCGTAGTGCCTCCGTTGATCAGAATATTGTCGCCATCGCTAATGAACTGGGCTGCGCATTCCGCAATCGCCGCTTTCTCCTGTGCCTGCTGATCGTTGCGCTCGCCATAGTTGTACATCTCGTAACGCGCAGAGCCTTCGGCAAAGACCTCCTGAGCGGCTACGGCACCACCGTGGGTACGTTCCAATAGGCCGAGCTCGCCCAGTTCAATGAGGTCGCGCCGGATGGTTATGGGGGAAGTGGAAAAGACCTTGGCTAGGTCCTTGACGGTGACCGAGGTGGTCTCTTGCATGCGCGCCAGAATTTTCTGTTGTCGTTCAGCCTTGAACATGAAGCGTCTCTCCATAGGAGCATTGTCGGCCGAAAAACCCTACACATAGATGAATAGATCAAAAATGTTCGATTTCATGGATTTTACACAATCAAAACGTACATTTACGATCATTAAATTTGGGCGTTGTTGCATAAATCGCTGTGCCGCAGGCCGTAGGCTTGCGACATGAGCTCGCCCGACAGCAGCCGTGGCATAGCCACGGCCGGGGTTTGGGGTAACTCGCCTCAAACTGGATTTAGGGCGTGTCCGAATTTTTGTGTAAACGGTTCGGACTTCAATTGACGGAGATGCGGTCTCCGAACTGAATGGTAAAGCGGGTCAGCGCAGCCTTCCAATCCCGGATGGGCATGGTCCACTTCTTGAATCGCACCGGCGTCCGTGGAGGCTCAACTCCTGAGAGGATTGAGTCATGAACACTAAAGCTGCTCGTTTTAGCCCTGAGGTACGTGAACGTGCCGTACGTTTGGTGCAGGAATGCCAAGCGGATTACGCATCGCTGTGGGGCGCATGTGAATCGATAGCCCCCAAGATAGGTTGCTCGGTCAGCACCCTGCATGGGTGGGTGCAGCGCAAAGAAATAGATGCAGGCCAACGGCCAGGGTTGACCACGGATGAACGTGAGCGACTCAAGCAACTGGAGCGAGAGAACAAGGAGCTGCGCCGTGCCAATGACATCCTCAAGGCTGCGAGCGCTTTTTTTGCGCAGGCGGAACTGGACCGTCGCATCAAGAGCTAATTGACTTTGTAGACCAGTATCGCGATGCCTATGGGGTCGAGCCAATTTGTAGGCTGCTGCAAATTGCCCCATCGGGCTACAGGCGCAGGGTTCAGCAAAGAAACTGCCCGTGGCTGCGCTGCAAGCGCAGCCAATCGGATGAAGAACGTTGCAGTCATATTCAACGGGTGTGGCACGCTAATTGGCAGGTGTATGGTGCCGTCAAAGTTTGGAAGCAGATGCACCGAGAAGGCTTACCCATTGCCCGCTGCACAGTGCAACGCCTGATGCGCAAGCTGGGCCTGGAAGGCGCAAGGCGTGGCAAGAAGGTGCGCACAACCCGTCCAGACACAACCAGGCCATGCCCGCTAGACCTGGTCAACCGGCAGTTCAAAGCCCACCGGCCTGACCAACTTTGGGTCGCAGATTTCACCTATGTATCTACATGGCAAGGGCAGATGTTTGTGGCCTTTGTGATTGATGTGTATGCACGCCGCATATTGGGCTGGCGGGTCAGTAGCCACATGCGCACGGACTTTGTGGTTGATGCGTTGGAGCAGGCGCTGTATGCAAGGCGGCCTTCAAGTGACACGGAGCTCATTCATCACTCCGACAGGGGCAGTCAGTACGTTTCCATTCGCTACACAGAACGTTTAGAGGAAGCTGTGGCCTGATGCCTTCGGTGGGTAGCACTGGAGATTCCTACGACAACGCTCTGGCCGAAACCATCAATGGTCTTTACAAAACGGAGGTCATCCACAAGCGAGGACCGTGGAAAACACGTGAATCACTGGAGCTGGCAACGCTGCAATGGGTGCACTGGTTCAACCATGACAGGCTGCTGGAGTCCATAGGGCATATACCGCCAGCGGAAGCTGAGGCAAACTACTGGCGGCAAGTTGCCAATACCGTGCAGGCTAACGCCTGCACTTCAACAAACTAGCCTCCACCAAACCCGGTGCGATTCAGAATGAATTTTCCGCAGTAGGCAACTACTACAACGCAGGTTGTCCCCGTGAGAGCTTCTCAAAGTTCATACTTGAAATTTTAAAAATCCCTGGACAAACCGTACAAGACACTCAGGACGTCACCAATTGGTTTCAAGAGTACGAGATAAAAATGCAAGGCACGGTGACCATGCGCAAGACCGATAACGGTTGGCGTGCTTTGAGTGAAGGCTAATAGCGTCTATTCATGCCCAACGCCTTGCGCGTTGGGCCAAGGGGAAGTCTTTTAATTTTTTGGTTTGTCTAGTGACAGTTACCGATGCACATCATCCTCACAATCATCGTTTTTTTAATTTTTTTAGGCTGTGCTCCTAAGCTTTTTAAATGGCTTCTGCTGATAGATGTAGTCGCCTTAGCGCTGTATTACATCGGGCTACGGATCTGTGCACTCATCATTGGAGCCTCCAAAGGTGGCGCACGCTCTGGGGCCCTTGCTGACTATGCGATGTATGGCATACAGATGATGCTTGCTGCTCCAGCCATCGTAGTTCTAGGCATCCTCTGTGGCCTCATCGTTGTAATGACCAAGCCCAAAACCTGAAAGTGCTTCTAGCCGCCTTCGCTGCCATAAGACTGCTTTGCAGCCAAAGCAGTCGTCCGGGCGTGAGCCGACTACGTTCGGTTTCCAAACGCAAGCGGATTCTTGAGTGAGCCTGTGCGACATGCTTTTGTGAAATCGCTTTCGACAATCTTCAGATTTGATTGGAACCTACCGAGTTCGATGTATTTGACTCAGTGACGTTCAAAGACAAAACGCCTCGAACCAGAAAATCAGTAAGTACCTTTGCTGCTCTGATCTTGATCTTGAACATTGGCAGCGGCTTGCCTTCAATGTGGTCAAAATAGGCCTTCGCCCTTGCCTCGTCAACCGTTGCCCGAAGGTCGTCAAAGCGCCCATACTCGTTGAGGTTGGCCTCGGTCACATGTGAGCTCAGCAAAGCCGCCAGCTTGCCGGCATCCACGCCCAGCGTCGCGACGACGGCCGCTAAGTCCCTGTTCTTCGCTCTGGCCTTGTAGTCCACCAGGTAGTCCCGAAAGGTCCGTTCTGGATCAACCTGCACATCGCCGCGCTGGATGTCATGCAAGAAGATATCGGCGAGCTTCTGGTCCTCCTGAGAGAGCGAGGTGAACGAGCGATGTAGTTCGGCCAGGGTGGTTTCCCTGAATGCCCCGTCGCCACTCTCCAACTCCTTGAGGTACTTGGCAAAGCGCGAGTTCATGTAGTCCGCGTCAATCTTGCCGGTGTCGATCTCGGTGATGTGGCTATCGATGTCGAAGGGGATGCTTTCGCCAGCACCGCCTCCGCCAGCCCCAAGCTCCTTGTAGCGCTGCAGCAGCGTTAGGTACTGCAGTTTCGTGATGGCCACAGCAATCGACTGCTTGGGCTCGGCATCGAAGTCGTAGACCGTCTTGTCCCAGGTGAAACCCTGGATCTTCGTGGCCGCCAAGATAGCGTTGAACCGGTTGAACTGCTTGGCAAAGGCCGCCCGTGCCGCCAAATCATCGGGCAGCTTGGCAAAGTCAGCAATGCCCGCCGCGCTGAAAATGGCGCTAATCTCGATGAAGCACTCGTTCAAACGCTCCAGGTTGCGTGGCAGCTGGTCAGCAAAGAGGCCAATAGGCTTATCGCCGGAGTACAGCTTCACCGCCGCATCCACGTTGCGCTTCATCGTGTGCGGTTTGCGATAGTAGCGAATAGTGCCAAACGGCTTGTCTGGCCCGAACAGCCGGTTGGTGCGCGAGAACGCCTGAATTATGTTCTCGTACTCCAGCAACTTGTCACAGTACAGCGTGTTGACCCACTTCGAGTCGAAACCGGTAAGCATCTGGTTCACGACGATCAGCAGATCCAACCGCTTCTCGGGCTCAGCCTCGACACGGATGTAGGGCGCCTTGTGGGCCAGGCGCGCGGCAAGGTCTTTCTTGAAATTCGCATGGGTTCCCATGTCGAACTTCTGTCCATAGGCGGCGTTGTAGTCCTTGATGATCTCCTCCAGGCCTGCCGCCTTGAAGGCTGGATCGGTACCGCTGGTCTCGTCATCGCTGATGTGTGGATCGAACAGCGCGGTGATCTTCAGAATGGGGCACTGCGCCTTCATAAGGCGGTAGTAGGTGATCGCCTCGGTGATGCTGCTGGTGGCAAAAATGGCGTGGAACTTGCCGCCCTGGCTCAGCACTTCCCAGTTGTCGGCAATGTCCTTGACTACCGCAATGCGGTGCTCGTCGCGCTCGTACTGCGCGTTCGGCAAGTAATCCTCAATGCCACGCTGGTATTCTCCAGCCGCATCTCGGTAGCCCGCCATCGGCACGTCCTTCATGTACCGGTTGAAGATCTTTTTCTTGGCTGGGTCCGCTAGCGCCTCGGCCACGGTCACCGCCTTGGCTCGCTCCAGGGCTACCGCCTGCCGCAGGTCGCGGTCACGGTAGGTCAGAACCTGGTAGGGGTCGAAGCCCAGCACGTTCTTGTCACGGATACCGTCGGCAATGCTGTAGCGGTGCAGCTCATCGCCAAAGACATCCGTCGTGGTGTTGTCCTTGCGAACGTTCTCCTTGTGGATGGGCGTGCCACTGAAGCCGAAGAAAACCGCACCTGAGAATGTGGCCTTGATGTCGGCCAGCATGTCGCCAAAGGTTGAGCGATGGCACTCATCCACGATGAACACGATGCGCTTGCTGCGCATGGTCTCCAGGTCTTGTGCTTTCAAGCCATCAGCGTCATCCGTGATCCGGCTCATCTTCTGGATGGACGTGACGATCAGGGTGTCTGCAGGCGCGGTGCTCTTCAGCATCTTGACCAGCACGCTAGTGTTCTCTGTGGCCTGAACCTGGTTGCTATCACCGGCAAAGTCCCGGTAGGCCTTCAGTGTCTGCGTGCCCAGCTCCACACGGTCCAGCAGGAACACCACTTTGTCCGCGTCCCTAGAGTTGGCGATGAGCTGGGCCGACTTGAAGCTGGTCATGGTTTTTCCCGAACCTGTGGTGTGCCAGATGTAGCCGCCCAGGCGGTTCGGGTTCTTCCAGTCCGTATTGGCCACCTTGTCCGAAATGGCGTGCGCGGCGTAATACTGATAGCTGCGCATCACCTTCAGCACTCCGTCGGCCTCGTCGGCAACGGTGTAGAAGCCAATCAGCTGGTGCGCCATTGGGATGGACAGCAGACTGATGGTGAAGCTCTTCCAATCGTTGATGGGCTCGTTGTTGAAGTCGGCCCAGTGGAAGGCGTAGTCCTTGTTGAACTTGCCGTCTGGCCCAGGGTTGGCGAAATACAGCGCCTCGTCTGGCTCCATGGCCACAAAGATCTGAACCAGCGAGAACAGCCCGGTGAACACTCCCTCGCGTGCGTACTTCTGGATCTGGTTGTAAGCCTGACTGACCGGCACACCGCTCTTCTTCAGCTCGATATGAATCACGGGCATGCCGTTGATAAGCAGCAGCAAGTCACCCCGCCGGTCATGCTGCAGCTCAGAGGCGCGAGCGTAGCGGGGCTGCTGGGCAATCTGATAGCGGCTTTGCCCCGCCGCAATCTCGTAGCGGTCGTAGACCTTCAGACTCACCTCTTTGCCAAAGTGCAGCGTGTCGGCCGGGTTGTCCCGCCTGATGGACACCGACTTGCCGTTGATAAAGCCGTTCAGCTTCAGTGGCGTGCGCAGGGCAACAATCTGCTCCATCACCTGCTGCATCTCACTGTCGGTCAGCGGCACCTCGTTCAGCCGGTCCTTGCTTCTGTTGTTCTCGAAGAGGATCTGCTTCCAGTTCGCCAGTAGGTCGGCCTCGCTGGGGCATTTGATGACATCCAGCTCCCCCCAGCCGCGCTGGCGCAGCTCGTGAATGACAGCTGATTCGAATTCAGATTCTCTTGCAAAGATGTTCATTCGAGATGGGCTTATTGATTAGATAAACATCTTGTCCAGGAAGGCGAGCTTGATTTGCTGCAGCTTGCAGACTTGCGCAGCATGCCTAGCAATGAGCTTATCGAGATTAAAAAAGTAGGCACCGATTTTTTTCTGCTCGTCAGCGGAAGGAATCAGGACGAAAATGTCTGACAAGGCGTTCGCAGTTATTGCTGGGTAGCTAGTACCTGTGCAGTTTGCCAAAACCACTCTTACAAATTCGTCCCGCTGCATCAGACTCAGAAGGAAGCTGCCGTCATCTTGAGGTCGAATTTGTGCATAGCCCGTAGAGAACACATAGTTCTCGTCAGGCAGGTTAAACAAATGATTGTTCTTTTGATAAGGCCGCACAGTCTGGAAGAACAAGTCGCCTTTTCGTGCCAAACGCTGCGCTCTGGATGGCGCAGTTGTTCGCATTTCTGTTCTATGCCCCACCATCTCAGTCCCGACAACAGACTCAAGATCGACATACTCAAAGCATTCAGGCAGCACCTCTTTGGGGTTGAAAGTACCAATGTTCTTAAGCTTCTTCTCTACCCACGGCTCGGAAAATCCTCGAAATCGCACCTCTGGAGCAGTGGAGCCGGGCTTTGGGAACATCTTTTGAAGCATCGCTGCCTTTAGCTCCGCCAGCTTTTCATGCTTGCGCTCGTGTAGGTCAAGCAATTTATCCAACTGTCGGAAGAATTGGCCGACACGGCTTTGCTCCTGAACATCGGGGAGCATCACATTGCGCTTCCTCCAATCGTCGGCATCAAAAAACAGCTTTTCGATGTCCACGCCGTAAGAGCTTAGAAAGAACTTCCGGCGCATAGCTGGCAGGCTCGCGACGATGGCGAGGAATTCCGTGAGGAGCCTTTCGCTGTCGACTGCGGTCAGATACTCATTCGATACGATGGCGCAATCCAAGGCAGGCGGTACGATGCCGGTCGCACCGTGGACTACCTGACGCTTGGAAATGACGAAGTCACCCGCCTTGAGCTCGGCGTAGTTCTTTACCATGATGTCGCGCCCAAACAGGTGGCCGCGAGAAACGACGCCCTCGTTGCGACGCTTGACCGTGATGAGCTCGTAACGCTGGTCGTCCTCCAGCACGATAGGGCGACGCTTTTCGGCAAGGACATCGCCAATCTTTTCATCAGCCCACGGCTCGCTGTGCGCCTTGAAGCGAATGCGCGGTGCCTTGCCAGTTATCTGGTCTGCCATGTCAGTTCCCCGCCAACAGGGTCTTCAGTTCCTCAATGCCCTTGAGGTCAAACTCGTCGCCATGCAGTTCGCCCAGCATGCCCACCAAGGCAGCCTCGGCCTGCTGGATGTCGCGCGCGTTGTCGGCATAGGTGATCCGGTACTTCTCAACCAAGGCTTGCAGATTGGCCACGAGGCTGGACATCACTAGGACAGGCAAGCGATGCAGTTCATCCATCATCGGTGCAATCCACTTGCTGGCCAGCAGTTCATGCACTTGCTCATCAGTTAGTGACTCAATGGTTGTTTTGGTCTTCTGATGAAGTGTCGCCGCTCGTTCTTTCTGAAGATCTTTGAGTTCCTTCTCTTCATCGAGCAACGCGATCGCCTTAATCAACTTGGCAGCAAACGTGTCGTCAGGAAAATCGAATTCGCTTTGAAGTTCGACGATGCGAGCTTCAACTTTGGTTTTTCCGAAAGTGCCATCCTTGTTCGCTGGGATCTGTACCCAATTGACCTCTTGATGCTTGGCAATGAATGCCAACCTATCTTGTTTAGAAGCGCTCGCGGCAAGCAGGTCAAGATATGCCTGCAATGCCAGAATCTCGTCCGTGACTACGTCGCCCAACTGGTCCTTGAGCTCATTCTTAACTTCGGCGATAACGAACTTGTCGTTGGAGCCATTAAGTACCGAATATTCCCCGTCCACCTCCGACAAGCTCTCGATGATTCCTCCCAGAATCGAGCTGATTTCATCCAGTCTCAACTCAGACTGACGAAGTGCATCTAGCTCTGAAGAGAAGTGGGTCTTTTGAACCAGATCAAAGGGCAAGATGCGACCTTTCCAGCCCTCCTGCACCTCCACCTCCTTGCCGTCCTTCTTCTTAACGACCAAGTTCGGGTCAACCACGCGTGTGGCATCAAAACCTTCGGTCTGCAGGATTTCCAGATCCACGGCGATGGGCTGCCAGTGGTCGTCGAGGACCTGATAGGCCTGGTACTTGTCGATGAGGGGCGACGTGCCGAGCTTTGCCAAGCGAGAAAACAGTTCGTCGCAGATCAACGCTTCTTGGCGAGGAACATGCAGCGTGAGCATGTTGCCGATCAGCTCGCTGTGCAGCCAGGGCTTGAAGCCGTCGAACGCACGGTTGAAGGCCTCGTTGAACTTCGTCACTTCAGGGTGTTGGCTCACGACCGCAGCCAGGTCATCCACCTTCGGCTGGGCATAAGGCGTGCCGTCCAGAGTGAACAGGGCCGCGCGCAAGTTGGGGAAGGCCTTCCAGTAGTCAGCCAGCGCGTCCAGCTCGCTCAGCGGAATGCCGCCGAACATCGAGGCGTACAGGTCCCAGCTTTCGGGCGGTTCGGACGAGTCCACATACCGTGGAATGTTGAGGTTGTAGTCGTTGGCCTCGTCTTGCAGCTCGGTCTTGGGCACCAGGCGGCTGAAGCCGGGCACGGTGGTGCGGGCGACCACCACATCGGTGATTTTCTTGATGTCGCAAGCGCGCAGCTTGTTGTTCTTGCCTTCTTTGGCGAAGCCCTTGGAAGCGTCCACGAACAACACATCGCTGCCTTCGCGCTTCTGCCGGAGCACAAGGATGACAGTGGGGATGCCGGTGCCGAAGAAAATGTTGGAGGGCAAGCCGATGATGGTTTCGAGGTGGTCGTTCTCGATCAGCTGCTTGCGGATGACGCCTTCTTCACCGCCCCGAAAAAGCACACCGTGCGGCAGGACGATGGCCATGATGCCGTTGGGCTTCAGGTGGTACAGGTCGTGCAGCAGGAAGGCGTAGTCGGCCTTGGACTTGGGGGCCACACCGAAGCGGGCATAGCGCGGGTCAGCGTCCTTGTGCTGTGGGTCCCACTTCTGTGAGTAGGGCGGGTTGGACACCACCGCATCTAGGTACAGAGGGTTGTAGCTGTTGACCGGGTCTTGCTCGTCGAAGTAGGGCCAATCGTCTTCCAGCGTGTCGGCGTTGCGGGTGACAATGTTGCCCGGGAGGATGCCGCGCATGACCAGATTCATGCGCGTGAGGTTATATGTGTTCTCCTTCAGCTCTTGGGCGTAGTACTTGATGCTGTCTTTGTCACCCATCTGCTTGGCGATGGCCTGGCCGATATTGAGCAGCAGCGAGCCCGAGCCACTGGTGGAGTCGTAGATCTGGATGGTCTCGCGGTCTTTCAGGTGGTGCGCGATGACCTCGGACATCAGCACAGACACCTCGTGCGGGGTGTAGAACTCACCTGCCTTCTTGCCCGCGTTGGCGGCGAACATGCCAATGAGGTATTCGTAGATGAAGCCGAGCACGTCGTAGCCCTGCTTGCCATCCATGGGGATGTCTTTGATCAGATGAAGAAGCTCGCTGATCGCCTTGGTCTGCTTTGCAGCGGTGTCGCCCAGTTTGCTTAGGCCGGTTTCCAAGGTCTTGAAGATGCCTTCGAACAGGCGCTTGTGGTTCGGGTGGATCAGGCGGCTGAAGGCTGACAGGGCTTCGCGCACGTTGGCGACGTCAAAGTCGCTCGTTTGGTCCAGCCAAGTCGAGAACAGGTGCTGGTGGGCAATGAAGTAGCCAAGGTTGGACTTGAAGTGTTCGACGGTTTCCGCATCGTCCTCGGTCACCGCGCTGAAGTCCTCGTCCGTGAAACCCTCGGCCATGGCGAAGGCCACTAGCTTGTCGGAGAGGTATTTGTAGAAGATGAAACCAAGGATGTAGTCCTTGTATTCGTTGGCTTCGATCTTCGAACGCATCTGGTTGGCCGATTCCCAGATTTTTGCGGCGAGCTGTTGCTTGTTCACGATTGGTAATGTTAGGCGGTGTAAGTCGCTAAGGTATCGAGGTAGTCGCTTAGTTTAAGTTGAGACGGCGGTCTCGGGCTTCTCAGCGGCGATCCGCCGGGAGCATCTTGCCCCTGTATCGGACGGTGAAATATATCCAGTTGGCGTACTCCTCTTTAGCCCGCATGACGCAACGCTCAATCGTTGCTGCTTTGTTAATGAGTACGTCATCAACCATAAACGGTTCCTGTTTTTTTGAATGTCTTGT
>NZ_BBXH01000035.1:0-45272 GCF_001010305.1 Comamonas sp. E6 | reverse complement strand
CGCTGTCATTTCGCGTGGGGCTATGCATGCTGGTGCTGGGCCCGCTGGCGGTGGCCGGATCGCATATGGCTCGCAACGAGCTGATGCAAAAGCTCAGTCATGCCGTCAACCACGACTTTCTGACCGATATGCTGGCACGCGGTGCCTTCATGAAGCAGGGGCAAAGAATACTGGAGCGTTGCCGCCAGGATGGCCAGCCCTTCGCCATTCTGATGCTGGATCTCGACCACTTCAAACAGATCAACGACAGCTTCGGCCATGCGGGAGGCGACCAATTGCTGCGCAGCTTCAGCCAGACCCTGAGCCAGGTGCTGCGCGCTCAGGACATCGTGGGCCGTATGGGAGGCGAGGAATTCGCCGTGGCCCTGCCCAAGGTGGACGCAACCGCTGCGCAGGAGATCGCCAAGCGCATCAACCGCGCCATCCGGGAGCTGCGCGTGCCCATGAATGACAAGACGATGAGTGCCACGGTCAGCATTGGCCTGGTCCATACCGCAAGCCTGCAAGCGCATCAAAGCCTGGACCTGCTGCTGCAGCAGGCAGACCAGGCTTTGTATGAGGCCAAGGCCGCCGGGCGCGATCGCGTCAGTTCACAGCTTTGCTGAGCGCGACATGCCGATAGCCCGGCCCAAGGTCATCCGGGCTCGCCGGACCCGGAGGCGAGCGGTGCTGCCTCCGCCGCATCGGGACGCGGCAGCATCTTGCCGGCCGCAGTGCCGCAGCTATGACAAAAGCGTGAGAACGCGCTCTTGCGGGTATTGCAGCTGCAGCAATGGTCGAACAGACCGATACCGCAATGGGGGCAGAAGTCGATCTCGGTGTTCTTGAGATCCACTGGGCGCTCGCAGCCCGGGCACACATTCTTGGACAGACGCTCCAGCGCCACGTCATAGCTCAGCTCCTCACGGCGCTGCTCTTCGGGCAAGGACTCCTGCAGCTTCTGTTTTTCCAGATAGCGGTTGAGCGCCAGAATGGCATAGCGCCCCAGCAATACCGTCACCAAAATGCCTACGATATAGCGCACATAGCCGCCGTAGTCGGGCAGATAAGGCACCAGCTCGACAAAGAAGGCGAACAGCGCAAAAAAGATAAAACCCCAGACAAATGGCCACCAGGTGCTCTTGCGCTTCTTGGCGAACAGCCAGCCCGCCACGCCCAGCAGGGGCAAGGTGATGGCCAGGCGGAACAGAAACACGCGCAGCTCGCTGGCTCGCATGGCGGCTTCGTACTGAGGATAGGCCTGCTCGCGCAGATTGCTCATCTCCGCCTCGGCGTTGGAGACTGCCTGATTGGCCTCCAGATGGGTCTGGGCCTCTTTCTCGCGCTCCTGGCGGGCCTTGTCCTCAGCCTGCTTGAGCTCGTCCAGCGCCTTGCTGCGTGCGACCAGTTCTGCATCCTGCTCGGGGCGCTCTGTCGCACGGCGGGTCGCCACCCAGTTGTCAAAGGTGTCGCGCGCCGACTGGTAGCGTGCACGCTCGGCGTCGAACTTGAGTTGAGCCCTGTCCAGCGCCTTCTGGGTCACGCCGGCTGTCTTCTGGGCCTGGTCGATTTCGGCCCGCACACGCTGTGCATCCGCCTCCGGAATGAAGGATTCGATCTCCAGCGAGCGATCGGGCTGCGGCAGATTGCCCACCACCAGCCCGCCCAGGCCTATTAGGAAGAAGGCAAACACCAGCGCCACCAGCCAGAGGCCACGGCGAAACCATTTCTCGGGCAAACGCAGAGACTTGCTCATTTTCAATTACTCCAAAAACGTAGCGCCATGCACATACTCAGCAAGGCCTTGAAGCCAACAAGGCTCAAACTCACTGCACCGTACGCACGGCCGATGCCAGTTGCGTGCGCTGCAACCACTGGGTCACGGAGTCCACCGTCACCGTCTCTATGCGGCTGGCATAGCGCTTTTCATTCGGATGATCGTCAAACGCGATATTGGCAGCCGTCATGCGCCCGCCCAGTCGCGAGAACGCCCGAATAATGAGCGCGCTGGGCTCATAGCCCTTGGACTGCAACCAGGCCTGAGCCTGTGCGCGGTTCTGAATCGCCGCCGGCTCCATGGCAGCGGCCAGCGTCTCGATCGCCCATTGGTTCGACTGCTGGTACTTGCTGCTCCAGACATAGCTGACCATGCTGTAGGGCTCGTTTTGCAGGCGCAGCACCGTGGGAGCGCTCAGGAACTTGAGCAGGGCCTGCTGCACCGCCGGTGTCGGGATCTGGATGGCGGCTTCGTAGCGCCACATATCGTCAAGGAAGAACTCGCCAAGGCCCTGGCGATAGATATGGCCGGAGGCAGTGCCGCACTCGTTGAGCTTGTGGGCCACGCGCCAGGGGCCGGCGGGCGTTCTGTAGGCCCAGCCATAGTGCGAGTACTTGAGATCGTATTTGCTCAAGTCCTGCCCTTGCCGAGCCAGCAGCACGACCTGGGTACCGTTCTTCTGAAACTCGGCATCCAGCGCCTTGGCGGTGCGCGCGGCCAGATTCAGCCCCTTGGCCATCACATCGGCGGTCAGCGGACGGTCTTCACAGCTGCGGCCGGCCTGGGCCGAGCCGGCCCAGGCAATCAACGCGGCGCCCAGCGCCAGCGCCACAGGGCCGGGGATGGGCATGCCGGCGCGTCGAGCGGGCGCCATGGCTTGTACAACGCTTGTCGCTTCCTTGATCATGCGAGCCTCCAGTTTCTTGAATTACAGACGCTCGTTGTGCATCAGCGCCTTGCCGATTTCGTTGGGGATGAAGGCCAGCACCTTGCCTGCCGTGGACAGAATCACGCCGGCCGCCGTGGCGCTGGTCTGCACCACCGTGCCCACGCCGACCGACAGGGCTCCTGCAGCCTGGCCAGAGACCTTGACCACGGCCGAAGTGCCGTCGGCCACATTCTTGAGCACATAGGTCACGCCTGTGGCACTGCTTTCCACGGCCTCAACGATCACGGATGCACCTGCCGCCGACAGAAACAGGGGTATTGCCACGACTTCCTCCGAAGCGCCACCCGATGCCGCTGCAACCACCGATGCCACAGGCAGGGCCGACAACACCAGAGAGGCTTCGCTCTGGGCGTGGACCGCACTGCCGCCCAGCAATGCAAAGGCCGCGCCCAGGGCGCACAGGCTGTTGCGAAGAGGACGGATAAAGGTCAGGACGTTGATCACAAATGGCTCCCAGTGGTTATTGAAATGGGCCGCGATTTGCATGCGGCGACGAACGAATCATCCATGCGCCCGAAACTTCGGCCCTGTGTTTTGTCAAAATCAGCAAGCGGCAGGTCTCGCAGTATCGCAAAGTGATACTCACCGCCCGCTGCCAGCGCTCAAACCAGTTGCAGCTTGCACATCTTGCCCCACTCCCGCGCCCACAACTTTCAAAAATCATCAGGCACTCCATGCGGCTTCACTCTCAGACCTTCGCCCTGCACAAACCTTCACGCCGGCAAAGCCGGCTTGTTGCAGCGCTCGCCACGGCCATGTCCACGCTAGCTGTCTCTGCACTGGCGCAGGGCAGCAGCATTCCCGCTTTTTCGCAGATGCAGCAGGGCCCTCTGGGAGGGCCCTGGCACTTTGCCACCCTGCCCAACAAGAACCCGACGGCATTCAATGTGGTGGACCAGGATGGCGGGCATGTGTTGCGCGTGAGCACACAGGACGCCTACGGCAATATGGTTCACACGCTGCACCTGACTGCTTCGCCCGATCTGCAACTGCAGTGGCGCTGGCGCGTGGATCAGCTGATCGACAAGGCCGACATCAAAACCAGAGCCGGCGACGATGCTGCGCTCAAGCTCTGCATGTCCTTCGACTTTGACAAATCGCAGCTGAGCTTTGGTGAACGGGCCAAGCTGCGCCTGGGCAGAATCAGCACCGGAGAGGATATTCCGGCCGAGACGCTGTGCTATGTCTGGGACAACAAGCAGCCCGTGGGCTCGGTTCTGCACAATGCGTTCACGCATCGCATGCGCTATATCGTGCTGCAAAGCGGCAGCACGCACAAAGGCCAGTGGGTGACGGAACAGCGCAATCTGACGTCCGACTATCTGCACGCGTTTGGCGACGAGTCCCAGGCCATGCCCACCATCATCGGCGTCACCGTCTCGGCGGACTCGGACAACACCCATGGCGAAGGACTGGCCTACATGGGTGATATCCGGCTCCTGCCCTGATCATCCAGCCTCAACGCCGGAGCAAATCCGCCACGTTCTGCTGCAGCAGGGCCGGCGTGACAGAGGCAGCCGCCACGGGCTCGCCCACTTCCAGCCCCACACGATTGAACAGGCCGCGGCGCAGCGGCTTGACCATGGCCACATTCCTGCCGCCGCGCGACTCGATGCGGCTGAAGTAGGAGCCCCAGAGATTGGTCAGCGCCATGGGAATGACGGGAACCTGCAGGCCGTCGTCTCGCGCGTGGTCGAGAATCTTCATGATGCCGCCCTTGAACGGCTGCAGCTGGCCGTCAGAGGTGATGCCGCCCTCGGGGAAGATGGCCAGCAGGTCGCCCTCGCGCAGCACCTCCGCGGCCCGCGCGAACGCGGCTTCATAGGTTGCAGGGTCCTCCTTGTGCGGCGCGATCGGGATCGCCTTGGCCAGCTTGAACAGCCAGCCCAGCACCGGCGTCTGGAAGATGCGGTGATCCATCACGAAGTGAATGGGGCGCGGGCTGGCCGCCATGAGCAAGATGGCGTCGACAAAGCTCACATGGTTGCAGACCAGCACGGCCGCGCCATCGCGCGGAATATGCTCGTCGCCACGCACCTTGAAGCGGTAGACAAAGTGGGTGATGACCCAGGCCACAAAGCGCAGCAGATATTCGGGCACCAGCAGGAACACATAGAGCGCCACGATGGCGTTGGCAATGCCGGTGATCAGAAACACCTGGGGAATGCTGCAACCTGCGGCCAGCAAGGCACCGGCCAGCACGGCCGAGGCGATCATGAACAGCGCGTTGAGGATATTGTTGGCCGCGATGATGCGCGCGCGGTGCGTGGGCTGGCTGCGCATCTGGATCAGCGCATACATGGGCACGCTGTAGATGCCCGCCGACAGCGCCAGCAGGCCCAGATCCAGCATCACGCGCCAGTGTTTGGCCTCGCCAAAAAAGGCGCTCACACCCATCAGCTCGGACGGCGGCAGCGCGCGCGTGGCGAAGAACAGATCAATCGCAAACACGCTCATGCCTATCGCGCCCAGCGGCACCAGGCCGATCTCCACCTGGCGGCGGCTAAACACTTCGCACAGCAGCGAGCCAATGCCTATGCCCACCGAGAAGATCACCAGCAGCAGCGATGCCACATGCTCGTCGCCATGCAGCACCTCCTTGGCAAAACTGGGAAACTGCGAGAGAAACACCGCGCCGAAGAACCACATCCAGCTGATGCCCAGCAGCGAGCGGAACACCACGGGCTGCTGGCGTGCCAGCTGGAGGTTGCGCCAGGTTTCGGTGAACGGGTTCCAGTTGATGACCAGGCCCGGATCGGTCGCGGGCGCATGAGGGATGAACTGCGCGCAGATGCGGCCCACGACCGCGACAACCACGCAGGCCATGGCGACCTGCATATGACCGACCTCGGGCACGGCGATCAGCAGGCCGCCAGCGACCTGACCGAGCAGGATGGCGACAAAAGTGCCCATCTCCACCATGCCGTTGCCGCCCGTGAGTTCGCGGTCGTTGAGCACTTGGGGCAGATAGGCGAACTTGACGGGGCCGAACAGCGTGGAGTGCAGCCCCATGAGGAACACGCACAGCAGCAGCACCGGCACATTGGCCTGGACAAAGCCCCAGGCCGCAATCAGCATGATGGCGATCTCGAGGTTCTTGACCAGACGGAACATGCGGGTCTTGTCCCACTTGTCGGTCAGCTGACCCGAAGTGGCCGAAAACAGCAGATAAGGCAGGGTGAACAGCGCACCGATCACCAGGCCGGCCATGGAAGGCGGCAGCCACGAGACGCTGAGCTGATAAGTGACCATCACCGTGAAGGCGAACTTGAAGAGATTGTCATTGCCCGCACCGGCAAACTGCGTCCAGAAAAACGGCGCAAAGCGGCGCTGGCCCAGCAGGGCGAACTGGTTGGGGTGGGCATGCTGCGGTGCAGCGGCGGCCGTATGCACGGTCGGCGTGGAATTCATGGATCTCTCCCTGTGGCGCTGCAGGCATTGTGCCAACTTGCCCGGATCTTTTTGTAGGTTTTATGCCGCTGATGCTTGATGAACATGCGCCCGCCGCTATGAATATTACGACTCACGCCACTGCTTCAAGGCACGCAGCACAGGCCACGCGGCGGCCGCGGCCATCCAGTGCTTGATGCTGTGGCCGGAGACTGCCTGCGCGGTCACATCGAACACATCGCCGTCCGACAGCTCCAGCAGCTTAGCAACGAGGTACAGACCGATCACCCAGCCCAGCTCCACGGGCAGCGCGTGACGACGCGGCGCCACAAAGGCCAGCCACAGGAGAATCAGCATGCCGCCGCCTTGCACCAGCACCCAGGGCAGCACATTGCTGGTCTGCGCCCAGACCGCCACGCTGGCAGGTGCGGCCACCAGCAATACTCCGGCAGTGATGCGGGCGCTGATGTCGTCAATACGCGTCTGTACCGCCAGGCCCAGCAAGCCGGCGAAAGCCAGGCTCATGCCCAGCCGGTCCCAGACCAGGCTCGAATCCTGCGGCGCCCAGTGATAGTACGCAGACCCTGCCCCCGAGCACAGCAGGCCCGTGAAGAACAGGGCACACAGGGCACGCGCCGTGCCGTTGAGCTTCTGGTAGTCGGCACGTGCCAGTGCGACCCAGCCCGCCAGTCCCGCCAGTACAAACCCCAGATTGCTCAACACATCGGCCGCATGCGGCACGCCCAGCCAGCCGCGCCGGTCGGCAAAGGCGTGATAGTGCTCGGGCTGAGCCATGCCAGGCATCAGCAGCGCCAGCGTGAACAGCAAGGCCATGCCCCCGAACAAGGCAAAGCGCTGCTCCAGCGTGCCCGAGGTCTCGGGGTTCGTCATTTCCACAGTCGTGATCGATGAGGTATGCAGTTGCATGGCGCTTCCTTGTGTGAATGCCGCGCAGTATGGAAATCCGCCGAAGCAGCGGCATCAATCTTCTAAACTTGCGCCATATCGCTGCACTGCCAGTACTACCAACCGATACCATGAGCACGACTGCCGATCTCGTCACCGCCATCAAGAAAGAACTCAAGGCCGCGCAGATGACCTATGCCGACCTGGCCCAGGCCATAGGCATGGCCGAATCCAGCGTCAAGCGCATGCTGGCCAAGGGCGACATGCCGCTGTCGCGCATCGACGAGATCTGCCGCGCCCTGCACCTGGACTTTGCCGATCTGGCGCGCAATGTGGCCGACAGCCGGCCGCTGCTGCAGCAGATCACGCGCGAGCAGGAGATTGCCGTGGTTGCCGACCGCAAGCTGCTGCTCACGGCGATCTGCGTGCTCAGCCAGTGGACGCTGGAGCAGATCGTCGCCACCTACCGCATCAGCGAGCCCGAGGGCATAGGCTATCTGGCGCAGCTGGACCGCATCGGCATCATCGAGCTGCGTCCTGGCAACCGCTACAAGCTGCGCCTGGCCAAGACCTTCCGCTGGCAGACCAACGGCCCGGTGATGGACTTCTTCCGTGAGAACGCCGTGCTGGACTATTTTGGCGGCACTTTTGCAGGCGAGGACGAGACCATGCTGCTGGTGCATGGCTCCATCGCCCCCAGCCTGGCGCCCAGCTTCGTGGAGCGCATTCAGCGCATCGGTCAGGACTTTTCACAGCAGCATCTGCAGGATCAGCGCCTGGGCCCCAACAAGATCGAGGGCTACACCCTGGTGCTGGGCATGCGCAAATGGGAGCTGCCCGCCTTTGCGGCCTTGCGCCGGTAGACCTTCACTCCCAAATATGTAGCTAAATGCGCTTGCTGTATCTGCATCAGCCGCCTGTTTTATACATTCTTCACCAAACAGACACACAAGATTGCAAGACTTCGCACAGCGGCAACCCACGGTTGACGCTGGCCTTCCAACATGGAGCCCAAGGGATGCCTGGACCCACAGACAGCCCGCTACCCATGAAGGAGGCGTATATGCTGACAATCCGCAACACCATCCACACCGTCGCTGCCGCAGGCGCACTCGCCTTGCTGAGCTTTGCCGGTAGTGCACAGGCCCAAAGCGCTTACTGGGCGGGTGCCAGCCAGGGTGCCTATGTGAACGTGCAGTTCAACGCACCGCCCCCGGTCCGCTATGAAGCCGTGCCCGCTCCGCGCCGTGGCTATGTCTGGGCTCCTGGTTACTGGGAGCCGCGCGGCCACCGCCATGTCTGGCGCGCCGGCCACTGGGTGCAGAACCGCCCCGGCTATGTGTACCGCCAGCCCACCTGGGTGCAGCATGGCAACCGCTGGGACTACCGCGCCAGCCGCTGGGACAGGGATGGCGACGGCGTGCCCAACCGCCATGACCGCAACCCCCACAACCCCTATCGCCGCTAAAAGCCTGTTGAAGCTTTAAGCCCTGATCGCTCCCTCCGCTGGCCCTCCGAGTCATCACTTTCCAGCGGATTTCAGCCCATATCTCGCAAGAGATCTGGGCTTTTTTTTGCATTAACCCCACAAGCTTAATGCTGCATAAGCATATAGAAGCAAATCATTAAATTACGGACACAATTCACAGCATTCAAGGTTCCTCTGGACAAGTCCCATCATGCGTTTGCTGCCCCGTTTCATCTCCGGTCTTGTTGCCACAACGGCGGCCGCCGCCCTGCTTCCCCTGGCCAGCCAGGCGGCCGACCCCGGCGCTGCCAGCTATCCGCATCAGCCCATCACCATGATCATGGGCTTCAACGCAGGCTCGGGTGTGGACGTGATCGGCCGCGTGGCGCAGGAGCCGCTGGGCAAGATTCTGGGCCAGCCCGTCATCATTGACTACAAGAGCGGCGCCGCCGGCAATATCGGCAGCGAGTTCGTGGCCCGCGCCAAGCCCGATGGCTACACCATCTACTTCGGCACCGCCGCCACCCACGGTAGCAATGCCGCGCTGTACAAGAAACTGCCGTTCGACGTGGAGGCCGACTTTGTGCCCGTCGCACCGCTGGTGGACGTGGCCAATGTGCTGACCATCAATCCCAATGTGATCAACGTCAAGAACCTCAAGGAGTTCGTCGACGAGGTCAAGGCCCATCCCGGCAAGTACAACTACGCCTCCACCGGCAATGGCGCAGGCACCCATATGGCATTCGCCGAGTTCAACTCGCGTCTGGGCCTGGACATGGTGCACGTGCCCTACAAGGGCGGCCCCGAAGCCATCACCTCGGTGCTGCGCGGCGAGACCTGCTGCATCATGAACCAGGTGCAGACCGTTCTGAGCCACTACAAGGCCGGCAAGGTGCGCCTGCTGGGCGTGACCACGGCCAAGCCCGTGGAAGCCGTCAAGGAAGTACCCACCATTGCCGCCAGCGGCCTGCCGGGCACCAAGGGCTTCAACAGCTCCATCTGGTTCGGCATCTTCGCGCCCAAGGGCACGGACCCGGTCATCGTCAAAAAGCTCAACCTGGCCGTCAACGACGTGCTCAAGCAGCCCGAGGTGCGCGAGCGCTTTGTCTCCCAGGGCAACACCATCCGCGAAGAGACACCCGAGCAGTTCAAGAAGACCGTGCATGAAGATCGCATCAAATGGGCCAAGGTGGTCAAGGATGCCAAGATAAGTATTGACTAACACCCCCTGAGCGGCCCTGCCGCGTCCCCCCCTCTCTCTACGCGCTGCGCGCCAAGGGAGAGGAACGACACCCTCGGTGCGGGGGCCCCTTCCTCGGTGTCTCTCACTTGGTCCTGCTTCGGTTCAAGCAGTGTTAAGTTATCGGTGTTTGTTTGATGCGTCTGCGGCTCAAGCCTCAGGCGCTTTTGGGTTTTAGCTATGTCTTATTCAACTTCTACGGCAGGCGCCGCCACGGGGCTTGCAGTGCTGGAAGAGCGCCTGCGTGACGACTTCGTCACTCTGGGCTGGCCTGCCAAGGCCTGGATTCCTCCCTCCACGCGCAAGGGACTGCCGGTGCATGACGTGCTCGTCATCGGCGCCGGCCAGGCCGGTCTCGCGCTCAGCATGGCGCTGCAGCAGGTCGGCATCAAGCCTGTGCTGCTGGACAAGTCCGCGCCAGACTTCGAAGGCCCATGGGCCACCACGGCGCGCATGGAAACCCTGCGCTCGCCCAAGGAGCTGACCGGCCCTGCCATGGGGGTTGCAGCTCTGTCCTTTCGCGCCTGGTTCATCGCCCAGTTCGGCCTGGATGCCTGGACAGCGCTGGACAAGATCCCGCGCCTGCAGTGGATGGACTATCTGCGCTGGTACCGCCGCGTGACCAACGCCGATGTGCGCAACGGCCATGAAGTCATTGCCGTGCGCCCGCAGGCCGATGGCGTGGTGGAAGTCGATGTCAAGGCCAATGGCGTGACCGCCACCTGGCAAACCCGCCGCCTGGTGCTGGCCACAGGCCGCGACGGCCTGGGCGGCGCCACGGTTCCCGCCTTCATGCGGGGCGTGGACAGGAAATTCTGGGCCCATTCCTCCGATGCCATGGACTACGCCACGCTGGCGGGCAAGCATGTGGGCGTGGTCGGTGCCGGGGCTTCGGCCATGGACAGCGCCGCGACGGCTCTCGAAAACGGCGCGGCCAGCGTGGACATGCTGATCCGCCGCCAGCAGTTGCCGCTGATCAACAAGTCCAAGGGCTCGGGCGTGCCCGGTCTGACCCACGGTCAGTATCTGCTGCCCGATGCATGGAAATGGCGCATCCGCCACTACATCAACGCCCAGCAGGTGCCGCCCCCACACGGCAGCACGCTGCGTGTCTCGCGCCATGACAATGCCTTCTTCCACCTGGGCTGCGCTGTGCAGAGCGTGGAAAAAGCGGGCGACAAGCTGCAGGTGCAGACCTCGGCCGGCGTGTTCGTGCTGGACTTTCTCATCGTCTCCACGGGCTTTGCCATCGACTGGAGCCTGCGTCCCGAGTTTGCCGACATCGCGCCGCACGTGAAGCTGTGGAACAGCCGCTTCACGCCCGAGACCGGCGATGAGGATGCCGAGCTGTCGGCATCGCCAGATCTGGGCCCGCTGTTCGAGTTCCAGGGCGACCTTCCCGGTCTCGACCGGATTCACTGCTTCTGCTACCCCGCTGCGCTCTCGCACGGCACGGTGTCGGGCGATATTCCCGCCATCAGCGACGGGGCGCGCAAGCTGGCCCAGGGCCTGGCCTCGCTGTTCTATCTGGACGATATCGAGCAGCACTTCGACAAGCTCAAGGCCTATGCCGAGCCCGAACTGGACGGCACGGAATGGACCGCAGCCGACAGCGCTGCGCGCATCCGCCAGCTGCAACCCTAAATCAAGAGACTTCGCATGACAGACACCATAGACCGACTGGCTGGCCTCGAACAGGGCAGCCCCACATTCACCACTCGCCACGAGCGCGAAAAAGTCGCTCTGGCCACCCAGGCCTGCGAAGACCTGCTGCTGGGCAATCAGCTGGACAGCGATCTGACCCAGGCCGAGCGCCTGGTGCTGGCTGCCGAGCAGGCCCGCGTCAGCGGCGTGAACGTGCTGGAAGCCGAATACCGTGCGCGCGCCGAGGCCTTGGGCCAAGCCATCACGCCCGAGCTTCGCGCCATCCTCGATCAGCCCGGTGCCCAGACCGGCAATGCGCGCCTGGACGCCATGCTGCACTTTGTGCGCACGCTGGCCCTGAACCCGGCCCAGAGCGATCAGGCCGCGCTGCTGGCCATTCCGGCCGCCGGCCTGTCGCTCAACGACACCGTGCTGCTGGCCCAACTGATCGGCTTTGTCTCGTATCAGGCCCGCCTGCTGGCGGGTGTGAAGGCCATGGGAGAGCTGGGCGGCGCGACCGAAGCGTCGGCCCCCCAGCCTGCCGATGCCGCGCCCTTTGTCCACCCCGCCAATCTGCCGCCGCCCGGCGAGCCGCTGCGCCGCAACGGCTTTACCAGCGAGACGCTGGATTGGAAGGCCTGGCTGCAGGTGCTGGACCCCGACACCGCAACGCCCGAGCAGCAGCATGTACTGGAAGTCAGCCACCCCAAGGCCAAGAGCATGGACTTCTATCTGCTGCTGGCGCGTCAGCCCCAGGTGCTGCTGGAGCGCTCCCAGGCCTTCAACGCCATCATGTATGCACCCGGCGGCCTTTCCCGCGCCGAGCGTGAAGTGGCGGCCACTGCCGTCTCGCGCTCCAACGGCTGCGTGTACTGCGCATCGGTGCACGCTCAGCGCTTCGAGCAGCTGGCCAAGCGCAACGATGTGATGGCCCAGCTGTTTGACGAGCCCGAGACCGCCGGCACCAATGCCCGCGAGCGCGCCATCATCCAGGCTTCGCTGACACTGACGCGTGCGCCGGGCAGCTTTGGCCCGCAGGATCTGCAACCGCTGCGCGATGCAGGTCTGTCCGATCTGGAAATTCTGGACATGCTGCACTCAGCCGCACTGTTTGGCTGGGCGAACCGCCTGATGCTGAATCTGGGCGTGGAAATTTACGCCACCCCCTGAGTCGCTTTGCCTAGGCGGCCCAGCGCCTTCCCCCTCTCTCTACGCGCTGCGCGCTACGGGAGGGGGACGACAGCGTCGCTGCGCGGCGGCGCTTGCTTGCTGTCACTGGTTTCAGGCCGTGCCGGTTTTTGGCACAGCTTTTATTTTTTGATAGCAGCTTGCGCAATTAAAACCGTAATCTCAGAACAAATATCTCCTAAAACCTATTTGAATCAAGCGTTAGCAGCTATCAAATTTCAGGCTATTTACCAGTGAACACCGTCAGCACGCCGGCCAGCTGATGCACATGCGCATCCATCAGCTGTGCCTCGGCCACCAGGCCGATCAGAGGCACCGGCCCCAGCGCATGGCGCAGCAGCTTGAGCTCGGCATCGGCGCCGCCAAACAGCTCGCTGCCCCGGCCCTTGCTGCTCACATAGATGGCACCGCGTATATGCTGGGGCTGGGCCGCCTCGGCCATGGTCTCGGGGCCGGCATCGGCAAAGTCGGGCTGCAGCGCGTCTTTGAGGGCCGCGCCCATCTGCATCAGCTCATGACGGGCCGCGCTGCTCTGGCGCTGGCAGAAGATCACCGTATGCTCGGCCTCCACGGGCGACGACAGCGCAACGCCCTGGCGCACCGGATCCAGCCCCACAATATGCAGCACCTGGGCCTCGTCGGTGAGCGCCCCGCGCTCCAGACCCCGGCCCAGCGGGGCAATCGCGGCCTGGGTCTTGCGCAACTGCGACAACGCAGCCTGCCAGCCGCCTCCGGCGCTGGGGCTGGCTTCCACATCCAGCATCTGCAGCAGTCGGGGCAAGGCGGGCTCGCCTTCGAGCTCCAGCACCACCGGGCCTCTGGCCTCGGTAATTTCGAGCCCCGCGCCCAAAGGCGCGCAGCCCTGGGCCAGTCTTGAAATACAGGCTACGTCAGCATCGAAGGCCACGCCGGAGAAGCCGGCATGAAAGATGCCGACGCTGGCCTGGGCACGCAAGCGGGGCAGATCTTCGGCGCGGCAGGCAAACTGCACGCCCTGCTCGCTGCTGAGCGCCCCGAACAGATTTCCAGAGCTGATGCGCTCGGAAAGCTCTAGCAGCAGCTCTGCGAGATCAGGCTGATCGATGCTGGAGTGCACCAGGGCCGAATGCGCCTCGAATCCGGCTTCGGCGCCGCTTTGCGCCAGCGGTGCCACGCCGGAATAGACGCGGTAATGGGCTGCGGGCAGGTCCAGCAGCATGACCGCCAGCGAGGAGCTTTCGGAATACTCATGCTCCATGGCCAGTACGGCGTGACCGGAGCTGCCCACCCAGTCGGTAACCTGGGGCAACTCGCGCGCCAACAGCGCCAGCAAGGGCTGCGCATGAGGCACCAGCCCCTGCGCGATATAGACCAGACCCAGCCGATGCGGCTGCAGTGACTGGCGCAGCAACTGCCCACGCAGCTGCAGCACGACTTGCTCAGTCGCAGCGCGCCAGTCTTCATGGCTGGCATGAGCGACGGGAAACAGTGACATAAGCCCTCCTGTTCTTGCTGGAGCGTGGATGCCTTGCAACCACGATTTTCCACCTTAGCGGGAAGGGATTGCTCAGGGCTTGCGCGAGGTAGCAGAGGTTTTGGCTGTAGTCTTTTTGGCGGCAGGCTGCTTGGCAGCAGTTTTTTTAGCGGCTGCGGTCTTGCTCGCTGCCGTTTTGGGTTGACCGGTCTTGGCCGCAGCCTTGCGTGCAGGCTTGGGTTCAGCTGTCGCGGCGCTCTTTTCCGCAGTTTTCGCCGCAGCTGCAGTGCCAAAGCCGCCAGCCTGCGCCATCACCTTTTCCATGGTGGACTTGGCAAAACCGCTGGCCATCTCGGTGGCGCGCTGGGCGGCCGCCAGCGTCTCGGGCGGCACGGGCTCGGCCATGGCCTTGGCCGCGATCTGCTGGAACTGCTGGGTCAGCGCTCCCCACCATTGCATGGCCTGGCTCAGGGCGGCCTGAGAAGAGGGGCCCGCCTGGGTCCGGCTGTCGGCCTCGGCCGCTGCGGGCTCTGCTTCAGGCTCCGGCTCTGCCGCAGGCTCGGCGGCTGGCGCGGCCGTGGCGGCCCCCATGGGCCAGCCGGTATTGCCGGTCGCAGCGGGCTCTGCCGGCGCTGCACCGGGGAAAGGAAAGGACTTGGCCAGCTCACTCATGCTGACATTCATGTCCTTGAGCGTGGACAGCGTCATGCGCTGCACTTCCAGCGCCTGGATGGTGGCAGTCAGGGCGCGGCTGTTTTGTTCCAGCCAGAACTGCACGGCTTTCAGCTCGGCAATGCGCTTGTCAACCTCTTCCACGCTTACGGTGGGAGCCACCCATTGCGGCACGCGGCCCATGGGATTGGCTGCAGCGCCAGCGCTTTGCGCCAGCCCCTGCAGAAAATCAAAGCCGGGAATGAACTTGCCGAAACCAAATGCCGATGCGTCGCCGCTCATAGTGCTCTCCACTGCAGGGATGGATACCAGAATCCGCATCCGGACGGGACCGGACACGGAACTAGCTTACTGCACTTGCGATGTTTGCTGCAAACAAGGGAGCAGGTCGCGCGCCTGGCTCAAGTCATCAATGCTGATGACCACCATGACCCATGTGCTGGTGCCCGGCACCAGCCGCCGCAGGGGCAGCCACGCGCACCGGCAGCTGCAGGCTCAGGCGCGACACTGCGCCCTTGGCATCCTTGAACACCAGGGTCACGGGCACCTGGCTGTCCTTGACCAGCGGGGCCTTGAGCTGCTGCAGCATCAGGTGATAGCCGCCGGGCTTGAGATCCACGGCCACGCCCTGGGGCAGATCCAGGGCCTCGATGGCGCGCATGCGCATCACGTCGCCCTCCATCTTCATCTCGTGCACCTCGGCCACGGCGGCGGCCGTGGTTTCCACACCGACGAGCTTGAGCGGCTCCTGGGCCGTCAGGCGCATAAAAGCCCCCGAAGCCTGCTGACCCGCCACGCTGGCGCGGGCCCAGGCGTTCTCGACCTTGACATGGGCGACATCGGCATGGGCCCAGGCGGCCCCCGAAACCAGCAGCGAAGCGACCAGCGAGCCCAGGGCCATCACGGTAAAACGACGCGTATTCATGAAACCATCTCCATTCAAATTCAGTCTGGACTTACGCAAACGAGGGTGCATCAAGATGCTCTCCTTGAAACCAAGACCTTGCTTGGGCCTGATTTGCGTATGTCGTGTCAATCTCAAATCGATCTGAGACGCTTGACCATCAAGCGCCTTCAGCTATGTTTTTCAGGGTTTCAAAGGGCGGCGCACGTACGGGCGGAAGGGTGGAGACAAAAGCTCTGTGAGCGACCTCGGCCCAAGGCCGGGCATCGACAACGGCGCGGTGACTGCCCGGATCTGGCTGCCGCGCTGGCGGCGGCGCCAGCAGCGGCAGGCACAGCGCGCAATCCAGTCCATGCGGGGTGGCGGCATCGTCGCTGGCGGGGCTGGGCACCCAGTGTGTGCTGCCGCTGGCCGTGCACACAGCCTCCCAGCCGGCAGGCGGCGTGGCGCGCGCCCAGGGCGTGAGCATGCTGACCAGCAGCACGCAGAACCACGCACCCAGCACCCAGCGAGCCAGAAGGGCTGCCGGTTTGTGCCGAGGAGGGTGCGCGCGCCAATGCATGGAGCGATTGTAGAAGCCGGCCCGCTATCCGGTTGGCGACGCAGGGCTTGCGCCACTTGCCTCTACGATAACTGGCCACGTATACCTATTCACAACCACCGATCAGGAGACAAGCATGCTGACTTTGTGCGGATTTTCAGCCAGCAACTACTACAACAAGGTCAAGCTGGCCTTGATGGAAAAGCAGATTCCCTTCGCCGAGGAACTGGCCTGGCTTGGCAGCACCAACCCCGAGGAATCTCCGCTGGGCAAGGTGCCGTATCTGCGCACCCAGCATGGCGCCATCAGCGAGTCCGACGCCATCATCGAATATGTGGAAACACTGTCCAGCAAGGTGCCGCTGCTGCCCGCAGACCCCTTTGCTGCCGCCAAGGTGCGTGAGCTTTGCGTCTATCTGAATCTGCACCTGGAGCTGGTGGCGCGCAACCTCTATCCCCAGGCCTTCTTCGGCGGCAAGATCAGTGACGGCACACGCGACAAGACGCTGGAGCAGTTGAAAAAGAACATCGCAGCCTTTGCCAAGCTGGCCCGCTTCGATACCCCGTTCATCGCGGGCGACAGCTTCACGCTGGCCGACTGCAGCGCCATCGTGCATCTGCCGCTGGTCAGCAGCGCCAGCAAGATCCTGGGCGGCAGCGATTTGCTGGCCGAGCTGCCGGTGCGCGACTATCTGGCCCGCATGAGCGAACGCCCCACGGTGCAGAAGGTCAACGCCGACCGCAAGAGCAACACCGAGGAGCTGATGGCACGCATGCAGGCCAAGGCTGCGCGCTGAAGCGTGCCGGGTACGGGCCCGGTGATGCTACGCTCGGCCCCATCATGCAAAGCGCTTTTCATCTTGCCTACCACGTGACCGATCTAGACCAGGCCCGCCGTTTCTACGGCGGCGTCCTCGGCTGCCGCGAGGGCCGCAGCACCGACACCTGGGTCGATTTCGACTTCTTCGGCCACCAGATCTCCCTGCACCTGGGCCAGCCCTTTGCCGTGAGCAACACCGGCAAGGTCGGCAACCATATGGTGCCCATGCCCCATCTGGGCGTGATCCTGCTCAAGCCCGACTGGCTGGCCCTGGCCGAACGCCTCAAAGCCGCTGGCACCACCTTCATTCTGGAGCCTCAGGTGCGCTTCGAAGGCGAGCCGGGAGAGCAGTGGACCATGTTCTTCACCGACCCCTGCGGCAATCCGATCGAGGTCAAGGGATTTGCCAACTGGGACGCGGTTTACGAACACTGATCCCCTCTGAGCCGCTTCGCGTCTTCCCCCAAAGGGGGACGACGACCTTGGCTGCGCGGCGGCCCTAGCTGGCCGTCTCGCGCTTAGACTGCGCCAGTGTCACTGGCTCATCACTTCGAGCAAAGCCGGATGGGAAACCTTTATAGGTTGAGCGAAATCAGCCTCCAGCGTTACCTGGATTGCGGTCACCGCTATCAAAACAGAGCCTCCCCCCCTAGGCTACTGAGCACGTTCCATGAATCCCAGCAAACCGCTGCTGCGCTGCGTGGGACTGCCCATCGCCGACACCAGCAGGCCGGGCACTTCCGCCCACAGCGAGAACGCCTTGCGTGCTCGCGTGATGCCGGTATAGACCAGCTCGCGGCTGAGCACGTTGCCGCCCTGCGCGGCCAGCACCAAAGCCGTGTGCTCGAACTCCGAACCCTGGCTCTTGTGCACCGTCATGGCAAATGCGGTCTCCACATGGGCCAGGCGCGCCGTGCTGACATGGTGCAGCAGCTCGCCCTGCATGAAGTACACGCGCAGCCGCGCCGGGTCGGCAAAGCTGGGCAGGGCCATGCCGATATCGCCGTTGAACACGCCCAGCTGCGCATCGTTGCGCGTGACCATCACCGGACGACCCATATACCACTCGCCCTCCTTGCGAATGACGCCCATGGCCTGCAAGGCCTGCTCCACCGCGCGGTTCAGGCCCGCCACGCCCCAGCTGCCATCGCGCACGGCGCACAGCAGGCGGTAGCGGTCGAAGGCTGCCAGCACCTCCCTCACCCATTGCCGGTGCTCGGCCTCGGTGGCAAAGCCGCGCCCCTTGCCCTGCCCATGTTTTTCCAGCACCTCGGCATAAGCGGCATAGCTGGCCATGCCGCCACGGCCTTGCACGGCGCTGCGCACCACGGCATCGACCTCACCGCCTTCGCGCGCCCAGAGTTCGGCATGCTGACCAGCCTGGGTTTGCGTGCGCAGCAGCGCCATGGCAGCCGGTGCATCGCCGGCATTCACGGCCTGTGCCAGCTGACCGATAGGGCCGCCAAAGCGGCGGCTCTCGCGCAGCATGACCGTGTGCTGGGCCAGCGGCAAGGCCCTGGCCGGCGCCAGGTACTGCGCAGGCAGGGGCTGGCCCGTCACGCGCTCGGCATAGGCCGCAGTGTCCGGTGTGTAATTGCCCCGCTGCGCATCGCGGCACAGATCGCCCAGCACGGCACCGGCCTCCACCGAGGCGAGCTGATCCTTGTCGCCCAGCAGAATCAGGCGCGCCGTGGGCGGCAGGGCCTGCAGCAGCGCGGCCATCATCTCGAGGTGGATCATGGAGGCCTCATCGACGATGAGCACATCCACGTCCAGCGGATTGCCCGCATGGTGGGCAAAGCGCCGCGTGTCGGGTCTTGCACCCAGCAGCGAATGCAGGGTGCGTGCTGCCCCCATGCGTTTGACCAGCGCTTCCAGATCCAGCTCGCGGCCCACGGCCTCCTTGAGCTCCAGCAGCGAGCTGTCGATGGACTGCTTGAGCCGCGCCGCCGCCTTGCCGGTTGGCGCAGCCAGCGCAACGCGCAGCTGGGCGGCATCCGGCGCCGTGGCAAACAGCAGCGCCAGCAGGCGGGCGGCCGTATAGGTCTTGCCCGTGCCCGGCCCGCCGGTGATGACGGACATGCGCCCGCGCAGCGCCAGCGCGCAAGCCAGTTTCTGCCAGTCCACCGCATTCGCGGCAACGGCGGTCGCGCCGAAGAGCCGCCCCAGCCATTCCCGCACCCTGGGCTCGTCCAGCGCCACCGCATCGGCCGCCGTGCGCTGCGCCATATGGGCAGCAACACTGCGCTCGTAGTCCCAGTAGCGGCGCAGATACAGCATGGGCGCAGCGCCGTCCAGCAGCACCAGTGGCTGACCTCGGTCTGCCACTACCACTCCCGGCTGCACGACTCGCACCACGGGGCTGCGACGCAGGGCCTGCAGCCAGTCAGCCAGCCGGCCGGGCAATTGCTCCCAGAGCGATTGCTGCAGACGCTCGGCCTCTTTGGGCCAGGCGAGAACCTGATTGGGATCGCCAGCCAGCGCCTTCAAGGGCAGACAGCTGTGACCGCGCCCCTCCATCTGCGCCAGCACGGCGGTGGCTACCAGCAGCGCAGGCCCGGCCTCGGCGTCCTGCGCGGCTACAAAGGCCGCCAGGGCACTGTCCAGGCGGCGCAGCAGGCCCGCATCGGCCAGTCGCTCCAGCGCGGCCAGCCAGTCCGTGGTGCTCAGTGCAATTGAGTCACCATCTGCGGGGGCTGCAAACAGGTCCAGCGTCTGCAGATCGGCTTTGCGGCGGCCCTTCATGGCTGCACCTCCTTCGATTCTTTCTCGCAGTCGCCAAGCAGCGCCTCAAGCCCGTCCAGCAGCGCCAGCGGCGGCTTGAGCACATGCATGCCGGCGGCCTCGCCATCGAGACCGCGCAGGAAGAAATAGAGCGCGCCGCCCAGCTGTTCGCGAGGGTCGTAAGCCGCGCCCAGCCGGCTTTGCAGCAGGCGGTGCAGAGCCAGCAGATACAGCGCAGCCTGCACGTCATAACGGTGCTCGAGCATGGCCTGCTCCAGCGCCTGAGGGGCGTAGGCCGCACCGTCCTGGCCCAGGTGGTTGGTCTTGTAGTCCAGCACCCAGTAACGTCCGCCATGGTGAAACACCAGGTCGGCAAAACCCATCAGCATGCCATGCAGCTCGCGCTCGGGCAGCGCCGGGCGCGGCTGACCGGGCAGGATATGCCTGCGGCACAGCGCGTCGATGCGCGGTGCCGACAGGCGCCGCGCCGGCAGCCAGAACTCCATCTCGGGCAAGAGCGCATCACCTTCGCCCAGTTGTGACAGCGAGACACCAAGCGGCGCCAGCGGCTGGTGCACCACGGCGCGCAGCCACTGCAGCACATCGGCTGCCTGCTCCTTGCGGCCCGCGCGCTCGCAGCGGCGCAGCAGTCGGGCCGCCAGGGGCTCGCTATTGTCGGGATCATCCTCGGGCTGCAGCGCAAAGTCCTCTGCGGCCAGCCATTCCAGCTGGTCGTGCAGAAAATTGCCCACCACCGGGCCGCGCATGAAGCGGTGCCACACCGCCGCATCGCTGCGCGCGCCGGCTGCGAATCTGGTCAAGGTGGGCAAGGCGGTCATGACGTCGTTGATGACGCTCAGGTTCAGAGCAGCTTCACCCGCCTCCTGGACCTGCAGCGCACGCTCGTCCTCGGCAGGGCTTTGTGCGGCCACCGGCAGGACCGGCAGGCTGGGTGCCGCCATGGCGCGGGTCAGCGACGAAAAGCTGCCAATGCCCCAGCGGCGGTCGAACTGCGCCTCGTACACGGGCGCGGCGGCCAGGACGGGCAAGGCCTGCGCGGCAATATAGCGCGTGGGCACGGGCAGTTCGGCCGGCAGATCCACGACGGCGATCTGCGTGCAACGCTCGCTCAGGGCCTGGATGCTGGCGCGCCAGCTGGCTGCGGCCTGCGAAACATCTCCGGCCAGCAGATAGCCTGCCGCACCCTGTTCGTTCGCACAGTTTTTGCTGTTGCCGCGCTTCATGGGGGCCAGCCCCATCCACAGCGCATGGCGCGGGCGGGTCAGCGCCACATACAGCAGGCGCAGATCCTCGCGCAGACGTTCCTTGTCGGCCTGCGCCAGCTGTGCATCGTCATAGTCCAGCACCAGCTCGCGCGCGGGTGCGCCATCGATCTGCACGGGCAGCGAAAGATAGGCTGCCTTGCCGTCCACAGGCCGGAAGCTGCCGCCAAACGGCAGGCAGACCAGCGGGTACTCCAGCCCCTTGCTCTTGTGCACGGTGACGACCTTGACCAGATCGGCATCCGATTCCAGCCGCACGATCTGAGCATCGCCGGCCGCGCCCGGGCTCTCGATCTGGGTGGCCAGCCAGCGGATCAGCGCCTGTTCGCCCTCCAGCTGGGCGCTCGCGCCTTGCAGCAGCTCGGCCAGGTGCAGATAGTTGGTCAGACGGCGCTCGCCGCCCATGTCCTTCAGCCAGCGCGCCGGCAATTCAAAGCGGTACAGCGTCTGGCGCAGCATGGCCAGCACGCCCAGGCGCAGCCAGAGGCTGTGCAGCTCCTTGAGCAGCTCGCTGCGCGCATCGAAGGCCTCGTCATCGCTGGCCAGCCATGCGAGCTCGTCAAACGACAGCCCCATCATGGGCGTGGCCAGACCGGCACGCACGGCCAGTCCGTCCAGAGGGGCGGCCACGGCACGCAGCCACAGCAGCAGATCCTGTGCCTCGCCGCTGGCGAAGACCGAGTCCTGATCGGAGAGATAGACCGACGCCACATTGCGCCGCGCCAGCGCACGGCGCACGGCAGCGGCCTCCTTACCCGTGCGCACCAGCACCGCGACATCGGCCGGGCGCAGGCGCTGCAGCGGCTGGCCGGCCTCGGCAAAGCCCGTGGCACCGTCCATCAGCCACTGCACGATCTGGCTGGCGCAGAACTCCGCCCCACGGCGGCGGATGTCGTCATTGCTCAGCGGCTCATCGCTGCTGCCATCCCAGGCAATGGTCAGCGCGGCCATGCGCTGGCTGCCCTGCATCAGCAGCTCCTTGCGGCCATTGGCCTTGACGCTCTCGAACGGCAGCGGATTGCTTTGCCCGGCGCGGAACATGAACGCACCCTCGCCTTCGCGCACTTCAGCCTGCACAAACCATTGGTTGACCGCATCGACCAGCGCCTCGGTGGAGCGGAAGTTGGTGTCCAGCACATAGTGGCGGCCCTCGGTCGCCTGCCTGGCCTGCAGATAGCTGTAGATGTCCGCACCACGAAAGCCGTAGATGGACTGCTTGGGGTCGCCGATCAGCAGCAGTGCGCTGTCCGCGCTGTTGTCTGCCGTTCGATAGATCTGGTCGAACAGCCGGTATTGCAGCGGCGAGGTATCCTGGAACTCGTCAATCAGCGCCACCGGATACTGGGCCAGGATGCCGGCTTGCAGCGCGGGGCCGTTGTCGCCAGCCAGAGCCGCATCCAGGCGCTGCAACATATCGGCAAAACCGAAAGTGCCGGCCTGGCGCTTGAGCCACAGCAGGCGCTGCTGCACGTGGACTGCCGCATGCAGGCGCAGCGCCACATGGAGGGAAGGCAGCTGGACCAAGGCCTGAAGCAGCTGCTCCAGCTCGGCAGATGCGGGGGGCAGCTCCACCGGCGCATCACCCTTGCGCGCTTCATCCAGCCCGGCAGGAACCAAACGGGTGGCCCCCGTCTTCATCGCCGCCGCCAGCCCATCGTGCGGCGCGGCAGCCCACTCCCGCAAAGCTTTCAGCCAGTTCTTGTAGTTGGCAGGCTTGAGCTTCAAACCATTCCAAGCACTTTTGTTGGTGGCCAACTGGCCGTCCAGCCAGTCTTCCAATTGCTGTGCTTTTTGCTCCCAGCCATCACTGAGCATTCGCAGTTGCTGCTCACGCTCCGCCTGCGTCTGCGCAATGCAGTCCCCCAGCGTACCGGCGCCCGCCGTGGCGGCTATGTTTTCACGCAGCAGCGACTGCATATCCTTGACCAGGGTCTGCACATCGGGCCAGACCTGCAGTGCCGTCTCCAGCACCTCGCCCGACAGCGGGTAGCACTGCTGGCGCCAGTAATCCTGGGCAGCCTCGGTCTGACGCTGGCTTTCATCGGCCTCCAGCGTTTCATCAAACAGATTGCCGCTGTCGAAGGCATGCTCGCGCAGCATGCGCTGGCACCAAGCATCTATGGTGTGAATGGCGGCATCGTCCATGCACTGCGCAGCCATGTCCAGCCGCCAGGCCGCTGTGTCGCGCTGCTCGCCTTCGGCATAGGCATCGCGCAGGTCGCGCAAGAAGCTGTCGTGCGCCGCCGGTTCGGCCTCGCCGCGAAAGCATTGCACGGCCTCGATCAAGCGGGCACGGATGCGGTCCGACAGCTCGCGCGTGGCGGCCCGCGTGAAGGTCATGACCAGAATATCGGGCGGCATCAATGCTCGGGCAAAGCCGTTCTCTGCGCCATGGCCCAGCACCAGTCGCAGATAGAGTGCGGCAATGGTCCAGGTCTTGCCTGTGCCCGCGCTGGCTTCGATCAGGCGCGAACCCCAGAGCGGGAAATGCAGGGGCTGCAGCGCCTGGCTGCCGGGCTTCATCGGGTTGGCGGGCGTGCTCATGCCGGCTCTCCTGGTTGTTCGTCCTGGTCTGCGCAATGCAACAAGGGCAGATCCTCGGTCTGCACCTGCGCGGCCAGCCAGTCATGCAGCGGGCCATAGACCTGCTTGGCCAGGACGTGGAAGCGCAGATCGGCCGTCAGCGCCTCCCAGTCGGGGTAGCAGCGCGCCCAGCTGGGGTCTTCGCATTCGCCGCCCAGCATATAGCCGCCCTCATAGGCCTGTGCGGCGGCGCTCGGATCGTCACGACCGGCTGCGATGGCGGCTTTGAGAGGCAGCGGCAAGGGCTCGTTCTGGCCCGCCAGCCACAGCTGCATCAAGGCTTGCAGGCGCTGCGTGGCCGCCTCCGGCTCCAGCGGCTGCACCCAGACCAGGGTGTCGCGTGCGATCACGCCCATCAGCGTGTCGCTGCCCCTGCTTGAAAGCGCCAGACTGCGCACATAAATGGGCAGCAGCTTGTGGGCCTGAAGCTCGCCTTTCTTGTTCAGCAGCGTGCGCGGCTCCAGCACGAACCAGCAGCGGCTGTGGCCTGCATCCGAAGACGGCTCTTCACACTCCTGCAAGCCATCCATCCAGTCATCCAGCGTGACCGCATCGGAGTGCAGCAGCAAACGCTCGCGCGGCGCCGCATGGGGCCATAGCCCCATCTGCTGCTGCCAGGCCAGCAACGACGGCGTGGCCTGGGCCTGCAAGGCCTCGGCCTCGCGCCTGCCAAGCCCTGCCAGCGGCAACACGCCGGCACGCCCCAGGCGCTGCACCTGACGTTGCACCTGCAGGCCCACGTCCAACGCGGCATCATGCGCCAGCTGCGTGCGCACGCCTTGCTGCAGCTGCTGAATCAGGCCGTAGGCGGTCAGGCCATCGACGCTAAAAAGCTCGTCGTCCTCCAGCAGCTCCTCGTCCTGCTCAAAGCGCACCTGCAGGCGGTTGCGCAGAAAGCTGCGTGCGGGATGGCGCAGAAATTCCGTCAGGCGCGCCAGCGTCAGCGGCACTTCGGGATCGGGCTCGAAGGCAGCCACAACAGGCAGCACCTGCGCGTCCCGCTCTTCATGCGCGCCATACCATTCGCGCGCGAAAGTCGACAGCCCCGAAGCCTGCTCAAAATAGCGGCGGCTGAAGGGTTGCAAAGGATGCTGCCGGGTACGCTGGGCCAGCAGCAGCCCCCCTCGCTCCCTGGCGGAAAGTCCTGCGCTGCCTTCGCCCTGCCAGCCCTGGCTCAGATAGTCGCGCAACTGCGAGACCAGCACCGAGGGGGGCTGCTCGCTGTTGTCGCGCACATGGCGACCGGCCCAGCTGATATAGAGCTTGCTGCGGGCCGACAGCAAGGCATCCAGCATCAGCTGGCGGTCATCGTCGCGGCGCGCGCGGTCGCCGGGACGCTGCTGCCCGGGCAAGGCCATCAGATCGAAATCCACGCGCGTGGCGCGGCGCGGGTAGTCGCCATCGTTCATGCCCAGCAGACACACCACGTCGAAGGGAATGGCGCGCATCGGCATCAGCGTGCAAAAAGTCACGCCGCCGGCGCGAAAGCGCTGGTTGAGCGCGGGCTCGGACAGGGCCTGCAGCCAGGCTTCCTGTGCCACTTCCAGCGGAATGAGGGCCTCAAAACCCGCTTGCTCGCAGGCAGCCTGCCAGCCGACCAGGGCCGTGTCGAGTGCGGCGCACAAGGCCTGGTCTTCATCGCCCTGCGCGACAAAGAAATCATCGAGCAGTGCACGAAAGCGCTGCGCCCAGGCCTGGGGGGCAGCCGCCTCGCCGGCGGTTTGCCACCATTGCAGCATGCGCCCCAGCAAGCTGGCCAGCGATCCGGCCAGCTCAGCCGTCAGGCCGCCCACTTCGTCATAGGGTTCCATGCCGGCAAACACCTGTGCCTCGTCGAAGGCGGCCTCCAGCGCCGGCCCGCTGGCATAGCCCAGCAGCATGCGGCGCAGACCGAACCAGGCGCTGTTGGGATCACCGCAGGCCGCCAGGCCCAACTGTGCGCGCTGCGCATGGTTGAGCCCCCAGCGAATGCCCGCACCGGCCATCCAGTGCGTGAGCTGGGGCAGATCGTCGGCCGCCAGACCCACGCGCGCCGCCACGGCGGGGACATCGAGCAGATCGCACAACTCGCTCAGACGGCAGCGCTGCTGCGGCAGCTTGAGCAGCCATTGCAGCGCCGTCACCAGCGGACTGCTGGCACGCGCGCCCACGTCGGCGATATCAAACGGAATATGGCGCGCATCGTGGCGGCCGTACTGGCCGAACACGGCGCGGATGGCGGGTGCAGCCTCTTCGATCGACGGCAGCATGACCACCACCTCGCGCGGCGCCAGCGCTGCGCGGCCCGCAGCGGCAGGCTCGGCCAGCCATTGCAGCAGCTGGTCGTGCAGCACTTCGAGCTCGCGCACCAGGCCATGGGCCTTGTGAAAGACGATGGACTGGTCGGCCGCTGCGATCTCGACCACGGGGTGCTCCGACATGGGCACCAGATCGCGAATGCGCTGCTGCACCTGGGTCAGCAGCGGTGCATTGATCAGCTCGCTCGCGTCGGCCTCGTCATACACATCCACACGCGGCCAGCCCCATTGCACGGCCGTGTCTCCCGTGGTGTCGAAGGCATCGAGCTGGCGCACATAGTCGCGGCTCTGCCGCCCCCATGCCGCCAGCAGCGGATGGGCATGGGCGTGCATGGCCGCCAGCGGAATCTGCGCCAGGTCCTTGCCGCCCTTGTCGGCATGACGGCGGCGCTGCTGGCGCAGCAGCTCGCGCCCGTCGATGGCATCGGCCCAGTGAAAGCGGCAGGGGTTGGGCACGGCAATCAGCACCTGGCTGTGCTGGGCAATACCGCTCAAAAACTGCATCAGCGACAGCGGCATCTGGCTCATGCCGAACACCACCACGCGACGCGCCAGCGGCGTGACGGGCGGCTGGCCGCTTTGCAGCGCGTCCAGAATCCGCGCCAGCAGGGCCGGGCGGGTGGCGGCACGCTCCTGCTCATCGAGTTCGTCCAGTACCTTGCGCCACAGCTGGGGCTGCCAGAGCTGCCCTTCGGGAACGGGCGCATCGGGGCGGCCCGCTGTACGCAGCACATCCTCGCCCTTCTCCCAGGCGGCCAGCCAGTCGGCGCGGTAGATCTGGTACTGGTCGAACAGGTCGGCCAGCTTTTCGGCCAGCTGCAGCAGACGCTGCGGCTCGCCAGGGCGCAGAAAGTTGGCAATCGGTGCGAACGCAGGCTCGCCCAGGCATTGCGGCAGCAGACGCATCAGGCGCCAGATCATGGGCGTCTTGTCCAGCGGCGATTCACGCGGCACCTCATGCCTGCCCAGAATCTGCCGGTAGCTGCGCCAGACAAAGCGCGCCGGCAATTCGACCTGTGCAGCGGCGCACACGCCCTGCTGCTCGGCCATGCGCATCTTGAACCATTCGGCCATGCCGTTGCTTTGCACCAGCACGATCTCGGGCTCCAGCGCCTGCAAGGGATGCGCCGCCAGCCAGGCCAGCACGGTATCGGCCAGCGCCTCGGTCTGGTTGCCGTGAATGGCGATCAGGCCCGGCTGCCAGTTAGCTGCCGGTTGCGACGCCCTTGATTGCTGCTCTGCTGTCACACGCGCTCCTGTGCCTGTCTGTGCACGATGAAAGCTGCAAGCTTAACGGCAGCATGCAGGCGCTATCAAATGGAAAGCTGGTTGCGCATACCAACAAAGCGAACTGGAGCTGAAACGCTTTGAAATCAAGCAAAGACAAGCGCAATCCGCTCTGCTTTTTATTACCCAAAGCCCATTGCGGACATTCCGAAGCTGCAATGAGAAAAGCCCCAGATCATTGCTGATCTGGGGCTTTGAATCTGGTGGCCTGGGACGGAATCGAACCGCCGACACAAGGATTTTCAATCCTCTGCTCTACCGACTGAGCTACCGGGCCTTTGCTGTTCAGCAACTTGAATTTGCTGAAGCTGCAATTATAGGCATATTTTTTCCGCTTCCTGCCCCGCCTGGGCATTCCAGCCCGAATGCATTCACCGGTCTGCAATGCAGCCGAAAAGAGCAGGTCCGTATGCAGAAAAGCCCTGGATCATTGCTGATCCAGGGCTTTGAATCTGGTGGCCTGGGACGGAATCGAACCGCCGACACAAGGATTTTCAATCCTCTGCTCTACCGACTGAGCTACCGGGCCATTTATCAGCACCCTTGAGCGCCGAAGCCACGATTATAGGCACACTTTTCGACCCTAAATCGAAAACTGCGATTTTTTTGGAAATTATCCGCGGCGATTGCGCCCGAGGTCCACGCCCAGTTGACGCAGCTTGCGATACAGGTGGGTACGCTCAAGGCCGGTCTTCTCGGCCACGCGCGTCATGGAGCCGCCTTCGCGTGCCAGGTGGAATTCGAAATAGGCTTTTTCAAAGCCGTCGCGCGCCTCGCGCAAGGGGCGGTCGAGATCGAATCCTTGGTGCGAGTTGGGCAGATTGTCTTCCGCCGCCTGGGCCGTGATGCTGACCACGGCCGATGGCGCCGTGCCGTTGCTGGCATGCGCTGCAGTTTCCGGGCCCTGGCTGGCCGTGCTGCGCGCCAGCCCCTGCTCCACCGCCTTGAGCAGCTTCTGCATGGTGATGGGCTTTTCGAGGAATGACAGTGCACCGATGCGCGTTGCCTCGACGGCCGTTTCGATGGTCGCATGACCGCTCATCATGATGACGGGCATGGTGAGCTGACCGGCCGTGGCCCATTCCTTGAGCAGGGTGACGCCGTCGGTGTCCGGCATCCAGATGTCCAGCAGCACCAGATCGTAGTTGTGGGTTGCCCTGGATACGCGTGCCTGCGTGGCGTTCTCCGCCACGTCCACACTATGACCTTCGTCGTTGAGGATTTCCGACAACAAATCCCGGATCCCCAGTTCGTCGTCGACCACTAGTATGTTTGCCATGTGTCTAAAGCCTGTTGCTATGCCTTGTGCGAAGCGGGATCAAGCCGCCCCCGCACGGTCGTTAGGTACAAATGATAGCGACACTCGCGCGCCTTGCACTACCCCGTCTTCCTCTCGATTACCCAGGTCCACTCTTGCGCCATGTTCATCGGCGATTTTTTTGACCACGGCCAAGCCCAGGCCTGTGCCGCGAGACTTGGTGGTCACATAGGGCTCGAAGGCTCTTTGAAGAATATTGGGAGCAAAACCTGTGCCACTGTCGCTGATGCTCAGGCGCACACGCTGGGCCGTGTCCATCCAGCGGGTTTCGATGGTGACGGAGCCTGGAGTCTGCCCTGTTTCCTGCGCTCTTTGCGCCGTGGAATCTTGCGCATTTTGCAAAAGATTGTGGATGACCTGACGCAATTGCTGGCTATCGCCCTGAATCAGCGGACAGGCTTCGTCGAGCGATGCCTCCACACGCACCGCCGCATTCTCTTCGCCATAGAGCTGCAGCACCTCCGCGACCAGTGCATTCAAATCCAGCGCTTGCAGATTGGCAGCCGGCAAACGTGCGTACTCGCGAAACTCATCGACCAGACGCTTCATGGCCCCCACCTGATCGACGATGGTCTTCACGGATTTGGCCAGCAGCGCCTGCTCCGCAGGCTGCAGCTTGTCGGTCAGCTTCATCGCCAGACGCTCGGCAGACAGCTGAATCGGCGTCAGCGGATTCTTGATCTCATGCGCCACGCGGCGCGCCACTTCGCCCCAGGCCTGTGCGCGCTGGGCAGAGACGATCTCCGAGATGTCGTCAAACACCAGCAGACGCTGGTCGTCGGGCAGCTCCGCGCCGCGCATGACCAGGCTGGTGGTGTTGTGCACCACATCGCCGTTGCCGTTGCCCGCGTCCAGCTCATAGACCTGCTGCCAGCGGTCCCGCCCCTGCTCGGCCGAAGCATCGCCGAGAAAGATCTCGAACTGCTCCTGCACCACGCGCGCAAAGTCCTGCAAACCAGAGACATCGCGCAGGCGCTTGCCCTGGAACACCGCCATGGGAGCACGCAGAATGCGTGTTGCACCAGGGTTGCTGAGGACGATGCGCCCGGAGCGATCGAGCACGATGACGCCCGAAGTAAGGTTGTCCAGAATGGTCTGCAGATTGCTGCGCGCCGCATCGAGCTGCAGCAGGTTGCGGTTGGCGTCGGAGCGTGCGTCGGCCAGTTGCTGGGTCATGACGGCAAAGGAGCGCGTCAGCCCGCCAATCTCGTCCTTGCTCTGCAGCGCAGGCTTGGGGCGCAGATCTCCACGCGCCACATCGCGCATGCCCTGGGCCAGCAACAACAAGGGCTTGGCCAGTTGGTTGCCCAGCACCACGGCCAGCACCACGGCCCCAAACACGGCCAGAAAGAGCGCCAGCGTCAGAGTGCCGATATACATGCGCTGCAATCCACCACGAGCAAGTGCTCGCTCCTGATACTCGCGATTGGCCTCCTGCACGGCCAGGGCATTGCTGACCAGGGCTTGCGGCAAGGGAATCGTGGCCTGCAGATAACGCGCCTCCTCCAACAGATTCACCGCCGAGCTGGGCACCAGCGCCAGTGTGCGCACCTTGGCGTTGGCCGCAGCCTGATCGGCAGGCACGTCACCGGCATCATCCAGGCCTTCGATGCTGGCCACGGCACGCTGACCGCCCTGCTCCCTCAAGCTGCGCAGCAGCTGGGTGTTGGGCCGCTCGGGTGCCAGGCTGAACTGAGACTGACCGGCACTGGCAATGGCCTTGCCTGATGCATTCCAGAGCACCACATCGGAGGCTCCGATCTGATCTCGGATGCGCTCCAGCATCAGTGCCGCCCCTGCATCCGAAGTCTGAGACAGCTGAAGGCCTGCCGTGCGCGTGTTGTTGGCCATGTCATTGGCCACGGTATCCAGCGTGGCACTGGCCAGGCTCACGCCCGCAGACAAGGCCCCCTCGACCTTGACGTCAAACCAGCTCTCTATCGAACGCGAAACAAACTGGTAGGACACCACATAGATCAACAAGCCCGGCAGCAAGCCCACCAGGGTGAAGATGCCAGCCAGCTTGAGCAACAGCTTGCTGCCAAAACGCCCGCGCCTGAGCCGCAGAGCCAGGCGCAAGCCGCCCCAGAACAGCACCAGCAGCAGCAATCCGGCCACAACGACATTGGCGGCAAACAGCCAGTTGTAGTTGCGCTCGTAGGCCAGCCGGTTATTCGTGGCCAAAGTCAGCAGGAACAGCAGCAGCACCCCCACCACCACCATCAGCGCCACGCCCGTGCCAACGGCCCAGCGCGTGGCGCGCGACCAGCGCGCGGCAGAGGAGCCGCCGGCTTCGCCGTCCGGGAGCTTGATGTCAGCCATCAGGGAGCGGCCTCCAGCGTCTGCGTGCGCGACAGTTGCAGATTCCAGCCCGAGCGCCCCAGAGCCCCAATCTGCAAAGGTCTGGGCAGGGACGACAGATCTACGCGAAAGCGCAGTTGCACCGAGACGCCGGAAGTGGAGCCGAGCTGACCGGACTCCAGAATCTTCCAGCGGTAAATGCGTTGAATGGCTGCGATGGCATCCTCCAGCTGCTCGTAGGACTGGCCCAGCGCCAGTCCGGTGCCGCTGCCGCCGGTGAAGGCGGAATTGGAGATATGCAAACGCCAGCGCCTGGTCAGCGGCTGGTGCGTAATACGGTAATAGCGGGTGGCGACGCCCAATTGCTGATCGGACCAGTACCAGCGCTCGCGCTGCACCTGAGCCTCGGCAATGAAATACATGGGAATGCCCTGGCGCAGGGCATCTTCAACCTGACCGGGCAGCTCGAACTGCAGATTGGCCGAGAGAAACACCCCCTCGTCGGTACGCGTGACCTGCATGGAGCTGATATCCGGCGGCACGGTATCGGCCCGGGCCAGCACGAAAACCAGGGACAGCGCCAGCACCAACGAAGCTGCACGGGCCGCACGCCGCAAGGCCCCCGCTACAGCGTTAGCGCAATTTTTCCAGCAGAGCGTAAAAAAAGCCGTCGTGGTCACCCAGGGGATTGTCTGCCACGGAATCGTGTTTGGCAGCTTTGCCGGGAATTAAATGACCCGGAGCAGGCAAGCTGGCCGCCGTAGTGTTGCGTGCAAGAAACGCTTGCATCTGGGCATCGCCCTCTGCCTTGAAGACCGAGCAGGTGCAATAGACCATGCGGCCGCCGGGCTGCAGCAGCGGCCACAGGGTATCGAGCAGCCTGGACTGGATGTCTGCCAGCTGGGCCACATCGCTCTCACGGCGCAGCCAGCGCACATCGGGCTGGCGACGCACAATGCCAGATGCCGTGCAAGGCGCATCGAGCAAGATCGCATCGAAGAGCTGACCGCCACATTGCGATTCGAACCACGCCTGGGGCGCGGACGCATCGGCCACCAGCACCTTGGCCTTCAGGCCCAGGCGCGACAGGGTTTCACCGATGCGGCGAGCCCGCTCGGGGTCAATCTCCAGGGCCGTGACTTCGATGCCGCCGGGCGCAGCGCGCTCAAGCAGATGGGCAGTCTTGCCGCCGGGTGCAGCACAGGCATCCAGCACGCGCAGCGGGCGGCCCTGGGGCTGGGGCAAGCCAGCCAGCAGCAGCGGTGCAGCGGCCTGTGCCGCGCCGTCCTGCACCGAGGCCCAACCTTCTTCAAACTGCGGCAGCTCCTGCACAGGCACCGCCTGCTCCAGCTGCAGACCGCATTCGGCGACTGCGGTCGCTTTCAGATTCATGGCTTCCAGCGCCTTCCGATACTGAGCTGGAGTGCTTTTCTGTGCATTCACCCGCAGCGTCATGGGCGGCTGGGCGTTGTTGGCCGCCAAAATGGTCTGCCAATCCTGGGGATGGTCTTTTTTGAGCCGGGCAATCCACCATGCAGGGTGATTCCAGACGGCCACAGGATCGTTGTCGGTCGCGCTCACCAGGGCATCGCGCTCGCGCAGAAAGCGGCGCAGGCAGGCGTTGATGAAGCCGGACTGCGCGCGTGCCGCGCCGTTCTTGGCGGCTTCCACGGCCTGGTTGACCAGGGTGAAGGGCGGATATGGGGCTTGGGTCTCATCCCAGGCCAGAGCCAGCGCCGTGCTCAGCAAGGCACTGACCTTGGGTGCCGGTGGGCGCGGCGCCAGTTGCTTTTGCAGCGCCTGGGCACGCCCCAGATTGCGCAGCACCTGGAACAGCAAGGCCTGCACTCCCGGACGCAAGCGCTGCGGCACCTGTGCCAGCACAGCCTTGCTGGACTGACCACCCAGGATGCCGTGCAAGGCCTTGGCCACTGCATCCAGCTGTTGCCACAGGGCAGGAGCGTTGGGCACGGCAGCACCGGCAGCGGCGTTCTTGGGTTGGGAAGGCTTGGAAGTCATGAAGAGCAGACCTGAAAATCTTGTAGAACTGACGCAGACCAGGATGCACAGCGGGCATTTCTATCGAGAAAACACCATGTCTGATCCGAGCTTGCGCAAGTCGTGTCTTGATCAATGAAAAACGCTCCCGTCTGCACAAGGCAGAGCGGGAGCGCGGTGCATCAGCAGCGAACCGCAGCCGTTTCCGGCCGCGGCCCAGTGCCATGCTTAGTCGGCAGAGGCGTCGCCAGCAGGTGCTTCGACGTCATCAGCCAGCACACCGGCCAGCTCGGCTTCTTCGGCTTCGGCGATGGCACGACGCTCGGCATCGTCCATTTCGTCCTTGGCCTTGCGAGCCTGGTGATAGGCCAGACCGGTACCGGCGGGGATCAGACGACCCACGATCACGTTTTCCTTCAGGCCACGCAGTTCGTCGCGCTTGCCCATGATGGCAGCTTCGGTCAGAACACGGGTGGTTTCCTGGAAGGAAGCCGCAGAGATGAACGAGTCGGTCGACAGCGAAGCCTTGGTGATACCCAGCAGCACGTTGGAGTACGTGGCAGGCAGCTTGCCTTCCTTCTGCATCTGTTCGTTGGTGTTGAGCACCTCGGAACGCTCGACCTGTTCACCCTGGATGTAGGTGGTATCGCCGGAGTTCTCGATGATCACGCGACGCAGCATCTGACGCACGATCACTTCGATGTGCTTGTCGTTGATCTTCACACCCTGCAGGCGGTAAACGTCCTGCACCTCGTCCACGATGTAGCGCGACAGCTCTTCGATACCCAGCAGACGCAGGATGTCTTGAGGATCGGCAGGACCGTCAACGATGGACTCGCCCTTGTTCACAACCTGGCCTTCGTGGACCAGAATGTTGCGCTCCTTGGGCACCAGTTCTTCCCAGACCTTGCCTTCCAGATCGGTGATCTGCAGGCGGATCTTGCCCTTGGTTTCCTTGCCGAAGGACACGGTACCGGTCATCTCGGCCAGAGTGCCCTTGTCCTTGGGCGTACGAGCTTCGAACAGTTCGGCCACACGGGGCAGACCACCGGTAATGTCGCGGGTCTTCTGACCTTCCACAGGGATACGGGCCAGCACTTCGCCGGGGCCCACGTCCTGGCCGTCGCGCACCTGAATCAGGGCGCCGACCTGGAAGCCGATCGTCACGGCGTGGTCGGTACCAGGGATCTTGACTTCCTGGTTGTTGGCGTCGATCAGCTTGACCTGGGGACGCACCACCTTGGCAGAGCCACGACGCTTGGGATCGATCACCACCAGAGTGGACAGACCGGTCACTTCGTCGACCTGCTTGGCCACCGTCAGACCTTCTTCCACATTCTCGAAACGCACTTGACCGGCGTATTCGGTAATGATGGGTCGGGTCAGCGGGTCCCAGTTCGCCAGGATCTTGCCGGCCTTGATGGCTTCATCGGGCTTGATGGTCAGCACGGCGCCGTAGGGCACCTTGTGACGCTCGCGCTCGCGGCCGTTTTCGCTGATCACGATCTCGCCGGAACGCGAAATCACCACCAGCTCGCCCTTGGTGTTGGACACATAGCGCATCGTGCTGTTGAAGCCGATGACACCATTGGACTTGGCTTCCACGCTCGAGGCGATGGCGGCACGCGAAGCGGCACCACCGATGTGGAAGGTACGCATGGTCAGCTGCGTGCCGGGTTCACCGATGGACTGGGCAGCGATCACACCCACGGCTTCGCCGAGGTTGATCAGGCCGCCACGACCCAGGTCGCGACCGTAGCAGGTGGCGCACAGGCCGAAACGGGTTTCGCAGGTCAGAGCCGTGCGCACCTTGATTTCGTCCACGCCCTGGGCTTCCAGCTCTTCGATGGTGTCTTCGTTGAGCAGGGTACCGGCAGGCACCAGCACGGCACGGGTTTCGGGGTGCAGCACTTCTTCGGCGGTCGAACGGCCCAGCACGCGGTCGCGCAGGGATTCGATCACTTCACCGCCTTCGACGATGGCGCGCATCAGATAGCCGTTGGAGGTACCGCAATCCTGTTCGTTCACGACCAGATCCTGCGTCACGTCCACCAGACGACGAGTCAGGTAACCGGAGTTAGCCGTCTTCAGCGCCGTGTCGGCCAGACCCTTACGGGCACCGTGGGTCGAGATGAAGTACTGCAGCACGTTGAGGCCTTCGCGGAAGTTCGCGGTAATAGGCGTCTCAATGATGGAGCCGTCAGGCTTGGCCATCAGACCACGCATACCGGCCAGCTGACGAATCTGCGCTGCGGAGCCGCGGGCGCCGGAGTCGGCCATCATGTAAATCGCGTTGAACGATTCCTGATCGACTTCGTTGCCGTGACGGTCGGTGGTTTTCTGGACCTTGAGCTGGTCCATCATCACCTTGGACACGTCGTCGCCGGCCTTGCCCCAGATGTCCACCACCTTGTTGTAGCGCTCGCCGGAGGTCACCAGACCCGAGACGTACTGCTGCTCGATTTCCTTCACTTCGGACTCTGCGCGGGCCAGGATGTCGGCCTTTTGCGGAGGCACCAGCATGTCGTCGATGGAGATCGAGATACCGGCGTGCGTGGACAGACGGAAACCGTTTTGCAGCAGCTTGTCGGCAAACACGACCGTGGCCTTCAGACCGCACTTGCGGAAGGAGGCGTTGATCAGCTTGGAGATTTCCTTCTTCTTCAGCGCCTTGTTCATGTTGCTGAAAGCCAGGCCCTTGGGCAGGATTTCAGACAGCAGGGCACGGCCCACGGTGGTTTCCACGAGCGAGGTCACGGGCTCGAATTCGCCGGTTTCCTTGTTCTTGTTCCACTCGGTCAGGCGCACGCTGATCTTGGCGTGCAGCTCGGTCTCGCCGGCATCCAGAGCGCGTTGCAGCTCCATCAGGTCGGCAAACACCATGCCTTCGCCCTTGCCGTTGATCTTTTCACGCGTGGCGTGATACAGACCCAGCACCACGTCCTGGGAAGGAACGATGGAGGGTTCGCCCGAAGCGGGGAACAGCACGTTGTTCGAGGCCAGCATCAGCACGCGGGCTTCCATCTGCGCTTCCACAGACAGGGGCACGTGAACAGCCATCTGGTCACCGTCGAAGTCGGCGTTGAAGGCCGCGCAGACCAGCGGGTGCAGTTGCAGGGCCTTGCCTTCGATCAGGATGGGCTCGAAAGCCTGGATACCCAGACGGTGCAGCGTAGGCGCACGGTTGAGCATGATGGGGTGTTCCTTGATGACTTCTTCAAGGATGTCCCACACCACGGGCGTACCGGCTTCCACTTCCTTCTTGGCAGCCTTGATGGTCGTGGCAATGCCGCGCTGCTCGAGCTGCGCGAAGATGAAGGGCTTGAACAGCTCCAGCGCCATCAGTTTGGGCAGACCGCACTGGTGCAGCTTGAGGTAAGGACCCACGGTAATCACGGAACGACCGGAGTAGTCCACGCGCTTGCCCAGCAAGTTCTGACGGAAACGACCGCTCTTGCCCTTGATCATGTCGGCCAGAGACTTCAGGGCACGCTTGTTGGCGCCCGTCATGGCCTTGCCGCGACGGCCGTTGTCCAGCAGCGAGTCCACCGCTTCCTGCAGCATGCGCTTTTCGTTGCGCGCGATGATTTCAGGAGCCTTGAGCTCGAGCAGACGACGCAGACGCGAGTTGCGGTTGATGACGCGGCGGTACAGGTCGTTCAGGTCGGAAGTGGCGAAACGGCCACCGTCCAGAGGCACCAGAGGACGCAGATCGGGAGGCAGCACGGGCAGCACTTCCATCACCATCCACTCGGGCTTGATGCCGGACTTCTTGAACGCTTCCAGCAGCTTCAGGCGCTTGGCGTTCTTCTTGACCTTGACTTCGGAGCCGGTCAGATCGTTGCGCAGGCGCTCGATCTCGACGTCGATGTCGATGCCTTCGAGCAGGTCCTTGATGCCTTCAGCGCCCATCTTGGCGGTGAACTCATCGTAGCCGTACTCGAGTTGCTTGGCGTCGTAGTCGTCCTCGGTCATGATGCTGAACTTCTTCAGCGGAGTCATGCCGGGGTCGGTCACCACATAGGCTTCGAAGTACAGCACGCGCTCGATGTCGCGCAGCGTCATGTCCAGCACCAGGCCCAGGCGCGAAGGCAGGGACTTCAGGAACCAGATATGGGCGCAGGGCGCGGCCAGGTCGATGTGACCCATGCGTTCGCGACGCACCTTGGTCTGTGTGACTTCAACGCCGCACTTCTCGCAGATCACACCGCGGTGCTTGAGGCGCTTGTACTTGCCGCACAGGCATTCGTAGTCCTTGATCGGGCCAAAGATCTTGGCGCAGAACAGACCATCACGCTCGGGCTTGAAAGTACGGTAGTTGATCGTTTCAGGCTTCTTCACTTCACCGAAAGACCAGGAACGGATCTTCTCGGGCGAGGCCAGGCCGATCTTGATGGCATCGAAATGCTCATCAGGCGTAAATTGCTTGAACAGGTCGAGTAGCGATTTCATGTAACTCTTTCCTTTTCGTCAAAAATCATTGCAGCCACCGCTGGATTTGCCTTGGTTTCAGCAACGAACCAAGCGCAAATCCTTTGTTTTAAAGCGGTTGCAGCTCTCTGTTTAATAGTGCTTAAGAACGTTCGAGCTCGATGTCCAAGCCCAGAGAGCGGATTTCCTTGACCAGCACGTTGAACGATTCGGGCATGCCCGCTTCGATCGAGTGCTCGCCCTTGACGATGGACTCGTACACCTTGGTACGACCGACCACGTCGTCGGACTTCACAGTCAGCATTTCCTGCAGCACATAGGCGGCGCCGTAAGCTTCCAGCGCCCACACTTCCATTTCACCGAAACGCTGACCACCGAACTGGGCCTTACCGCCCAGAGGCTGTTGCGTCACCAGCGAGTAAGGACCGGTGGAGCGGGCATGCATCTTGTCGTCAACCAAGTGGTGCAGCTTCAGGTAGTGCATATAGCCCACGGTGGTCGGACGCTCGAAGCGCTCGCCGGTGCGGCCGTCATACAGATACGCCTGAGTGCGTGTCTCGGTCAGGCCCTTGGCGGCAGCGATGTCGTCAGGGTAGGCCAGCTTCAGCATGTCCTTGATTTCGGCTTCGGAAGCACCGTCGAACACCGGCGTTGCGAATGGCACGCCCGTGGTCAGCTCCTTGGCCATGGACATGACTTCGCCGTCATCCAGCTGAGACAGCTCTTCCTTGCGACCGCTGCGGTTGTAGATCTCTTCCAGGAAGGCGCGCACTTCAGCAGCACGGGCTTCCTTTTGCAGCATGTCGCCAATGCGCTGGCCCAGGCCCTTGCCGGCCCAGCCCAAGTGCACTTCCAGCACCTGACCGATGTTCATACGCGAAGGCACGCCCAGCGGGTTCAGCACGATGTCGGCAGTGGTGCCGTCGGCCAGGAAAGGCATGTCTTCCACAGGAGTGATCTTGGAGACCACACCCTTGTTGCCGTGACGACCGGCCATCTTGTCGCCGGGCTGCAGACGACGCTTGACGGCCAGGTAGACCTTGACCATCTTCAGCACGCCGGCAGGCAGCTCGTCGCCTTGCGTGAGCTTCTTGCGCTTTTCTTCGAACGCCAGGTCGAAGGTGTGACGCTGCTGCTCGATGGAGTTCTTGATGGACTCCAGCTGAGCGGCCACATCGTCTTCGGCAGGGCGAATGTCGAACCAGTGGAACTTCTCCACGCCGTCCAGATAGGCCTTGTCGATCTTGGCGCCCTTGGACAGCTTCTGAGGACCACCGTTGGCCACGCGGCCGGTCAGCAGCTTCTCGATACGGTCGAAAGCGTCGGCTTCCACAATGCGCAGCTGGTCGTTCAGGTCCAGACGGAAGCGCTTGAGTTCATCGTCGATGATCTGCTGGGCGCGCTTGTCGCGCTGGATGCCTTCACGCGTGAACACCTGCACGTCGATCACGGTGCCTTGCGAGCCCTGATCCACACGCAGAGAGGTGTCCTTCACGTCGGAAGCCTTCTCGCCGAAGATGGCGCGCAGCAGCTTCTCTTCAGGCGTCAGCGTGGTCTCGCCCTTGGGGGTGACCTTGCCCACCAGCACATCGCCGGGTTGCACTTCGGCGCCCACGTAGATGATGCCGGACTCGTCCAGGCGGTTCAGTTGCTGCTCGGACAGATTGGGGATGTCGCGTGTGATTTCTTCGGCACCCAGCTTGGTGTCACGAGCCATCACCACCAGCTCTTCGATGTGGATCGAGGTGTAGCGATCGTCAGCCACGATGCGCTCGTTGATCATCACCGAGTCTTCGTAGTTGTAGCCGTTCCAGGGCATGAACGCGATCAGCATGTTCTGGCCGATGGCGATTTCGCCCAGGTCGGTCGAAGCGCCGTCCGCCAGCACATCACCCTTGGCCAGCTTGTCGCCACGGCTGACGATGGGGCGCTGGTGGATGTTGGTGTTCTGGTTGGAACGCTGATACTTGATCAGGTTGTAGATGTCCACGCCGACTTCACCGGCCACGGCTTCGTCGTCGTTCACACGGATCACGATACGGGTGGCGTCGACATAGTCCACGATACCGCCGCGCTTGGCAGTGACCACGGTGCCGGAGTCCACGGCAGCAACGCGCTCGATACCGGTACCGACCATGGGCTTTTCAGGACGCAGCACAGGCACGGCCTGACGCGACATGTTGGCGCCCATCAAGGCACGGTTCGCATCGTCGTGTTCCAGGAACGGAATCAGCGAGGCGGCCACGGACACGATCTGCGCAGGCGACACGTCCATGTATTGCACGCGCTCGGCCGACACCAGGGTCGATTCACCGGCTTCACGGGCCGACACCAGCTCGCCCACCAGATTGCCTTCGGCATCCAGATCGGCGTTGGCCTGGGCGATCACGTACTTGCCTTCTTCGATGGCCGACAGATAGTCGATGTCCATCGTCACCTTGCCGTCCACCACGCGACGGTACGGGGTTTCGATGAAACCGTACTCGTTCAGGCGGGCGTACAGAGCCAGCGAGTTGATCAGACCGATGTTGGGACCTTCAGGCGTTTCGATAGGGCAGACGCGGCCATAGTGGGTCACGTGCACGTCACGCACTTCAAAGCCGGCACGTTCGCGGGTCAGACCGCCTGGGCCCAGGGCGGAAACACGACGCTTGTGCGTGATTTCTGCCAGAGGGTTGGTCTGGTCCATGAACTGCGACAGCTGCGAGGCACCGAAGAACTCCTTCAGGGCCGCAGAGATGGGCTTGGAGTTGATCAGGTCGTGAGGCATCAGAGGCTCTTGCTCGGCCTGACCCAGACGTTCCTTCACAGCCTTTTCGATACGCGCCAGACCGGTGCGGTACTGGTTCTCGGCCAGTTCGCCCACGCAACGCACGCGGCGGTTGCCCAGGTGGTCGATATCGTCGACTTCGCCACGGCCATTGCGCAGGTCCACCAGGATCTTGACCACGGCCAGGATGTCTTCGTTGGACAGCACCATGGGACCGGTCGCACCTTCGCGGCCGATCTTGGCGTTGAACTTCATGCGGCCCACGCGCGACAGATCATAGGTGTCGGCGTTGTAGAACAGGCGCTGGAACAGGGCCTGCACGGCGTCCTCGGTAGGAGGCTCGCCAGGGCGCATCATGCGGTAGATGGCAACGCGGGCAGCGAACTCGTCCACGGTTTCATCGGTGCGCAGGGTCTGCGAGATGTAGGCGCCCTGGTCCAGTTCGTTGGTGTAGATGCACTGAACGTCCTGCACACCAGCGCTGCGCAGCTTCTTGAGCAGGGCTTCGGTCAGCTCTTCGTTGGCCTTGGCGATGATTTCGCCGGTATCGGGATCAACGATGTTCTTGGCCAGCACACGACCCAGCAGGAAGTCTTCGGGCACGCTGACGAACTTGGTGCCGGACTGCTCCAGCTCGCGGGTGTGGCGAGCGGTAATGCGCTTGTCCTTGGCGACCACGACCTTGCCGGACTTGTCGGTGATGTCGAAACGCGCGACTTCGCCCTTCAGGCGATCGGCCACGAATTCCATCTGCGCACCGCTGTCCATTAGGCGGAAGTTGTCGTTCACGAAGAACGTTGCCAGGATGGTCTCGGGCGTCATGCCGATGGCCTTCAGCAGGATCGACACAGGCATCTTGCGGCGACGGTCGACGCGGAAGTACAGCAGGTCCTTGGGGTCGAACTCGAAGTCCAGCCAGGAGCCGCGGTAAGGAATGATGCGAGCCGAGAACAGCAGCTTGCCCGAGCTATGGGTCTTGCCCTTGTCGTGCTCGAAGAACACGCCAGGCGAACGGTGCAGCTGAGACACGATCACGCGCTCGGTACCGTTGATGATGAACGAACCCTTGTCGGTCATCAGGGGCACTTCGCCCATGTAGACCTCTTGTTCCTTCACTTCCTTGACCACCTTGGACTGAGCCGTGGAGGACTCGCGGTCATAAATGATCAGCTGGACCTTGGCGCGGACAGCGGAGGCGAAGGTCAGACCACGGGTCTGGCATTCACGCACGTCGAAAGCGGGCTTGGCGAGGTTGTACTCGACAAACTTCATCTCCACAAAACCATTGTGGGAGACGATGGGGAAGGCGGAATTGAAGGCCGCTTGCAGGCCATCAATGGTACGTTTTTTGGGGGCTACATCTGCCTGCAGGAATGCTGTATAGGCATCTTTTTGCATCTGCAGCAGATAAGGCACTTCGAGCACGCTATCGCGGCTCCCGAAGCTTTTGCGGATTCGCTTGCGTTCGGTATAAGAATAGGCCATGAGATCTCCGGGCAAAGACATGAGTCCTGGGTCTGCGACGACTGCCCCACAGGGTTCTCCTGCGGGCTTGGCGGTTGGCCACTACCAACCATGGCTGACGGCGATGCGTTGCACATCGCCCGAACCAAGGCATCTTCTGCTGTCGGATTGTCAGAAGACACTAAAAAGCAGACTCCCTAGGAAACCTGCTTTTTGGTGTGTTCTTTAAGCGCACTCCACAAGCGCCAAAGGCTGGAGACCCTTTTACGAGTCTCCAGCCCTTGATTTCACTGAATTACTTCAGTTCAGCCTTGGCACCGGCTTCAACCAGCTTCTTCACAGCGGCTTCAGCGTCAGCCTTGGGAGCGGCTTCCTTCACTGTCTTGGGAGCGCCGTCGACCAGATCCTTGGCTTCCTTCAGACCCAGGCCGGTGATTTCGCGCACAGCCTTAATCACGGACACCTTGTTAGCGCCAGCGTCGGTCAGAACGACGTTGAACTCGGTCTTTTCTTCAGCAGCAGCAGCGCCACCAGCAGCGCCGCCAGCAGCGGGAGCAGCCATAGCAGCGGCGGACACGCCAAACTTCTCTTCAATAGCCTTGACCAGGTCGTTCAGTTCCAGAACAGTCATGCTGTCCAGGGCGGTCAGGAATGCGTCTTTATCGAATGCCATTTTGATTTCCTAAAATTGGTTGGTTTTGCCGAGCACTCAGGCTGCGGCTGTTTCTGTTGCCGCTTCGGCAGAGCCTTCGCCCTTCTTGGCCGCCAGAGCGCCCAGCACAACGGCTGTACGCGAGATAGGCGACATGAGCAAGCCGCACAGTTGTGCGAGCAGTACTTCCTTGGAGGGGATGTTTGCCAGTTGCTTAACGCCGTCGATGTCCAGGGCCTTGCCTCCGAACGCGCCACCGCGAATCACCAACTTGTCGTTGGTCTTCGCGAAGTCGGCCACCACCTTAGCGGCAGCCACTGCGTCTTCAGAGAAGCCATAGATCAGGGGACCAGTCATCTGGTCAGCCACCACGTCAAACGCGCTACCGGCAACAGCACGGCGGGCCAGGGTGTTCTTCAACACGCTCAGGCTCACACCCTTGCTGCGAGCATCGGCACGCAGTTTGGTCATGTCGGCGACCGTGATGCCACGGTATTCCGCGATCACAAGCGTTTGAGCTTTAGCGGCGAGGCTGGTCACTTCGTTGATGACCGCTTCTTTCTCACTGCGATTAAGACTCAAGGTCTACTCCTTCAAATGCATATGCAAGGCAAGCCCTGCATACACGCTCTTGTTGCAGCGACCAACTGTTTAGGAAAAATTTCCATCTGCAGCGGGATCGCCATCTGCGTTGGCCTTCGTGATTAAGTGATCAAATCACACCAACGGTCTTGGATGACCTGCAGGAGCAACAACTCCCGCAGCCCACCACACCAGATGAGCAAAGCTCATCTGACGATTTCTAGCAATTACGCCGAGATGGATTGTGTATCGACGCGAACGCCCACACCCATGGTCGACGAAACAGCCACCTTGCGCAGGTACAGACCCTTGCTGGAAGCAGGCTTGGCCTTGTTCAGTGCATCGATCAGAGCAGCCAGGTTGCCCTGCAGCTTGTCGGCATCGAACGAACGGCGACCGATCGTGCCGTGCACGATACCAGCCTTGTCCACGCGGAACTGCACCTGACCAGCCTTGGCGTTCTTCACGGCCGTAGCGACGTCAGGAGTCACGGTGCCAACCTTGGGGTTGGGCATCAGGCCGCGGGGGCCCAGGATCTGACCCAGCTGACCCACAACGCGCATAGCGTCGGGAGCAGCGATCACCACGTCGAAGGGCATGTCGCCGGCCTTGACTTGAGCAGCCAGGTCGTCCATGCCGACCACGTCAGCGCCGGCGGCCTTGGCTTCTTCAGCCTTGGCGCCTTGTGCGAACACAGCCACGCGAGCAGTCTTGCCGGTACCGTGAGGCAGCACCACGGCGCCACGCACCACTTGGTCCGACTTCTTGGCATCCACGCCCAGTTGCACGGCCACGTCGATGGATTCATCGAACTTGGCAGTTGCAGCTTCCTTCACCAGCGCCACGGCGTCAGCGAAAGAGTACAGCTTGTTGGAATCAACCTTGCCCTGGAGAGCTTTTTGCTTCTTGGTCAACTTGGCCATTTACACACCCTCCACGATCACGCCCATCGAACGGGCAGAACCAGCCAGCGTACGCACAGCAGCGTCAACGTCAGCGGCGTTCATGTCCTTCAGCTTGGTCTTGGCGATTTCTTCCAGCTGAGCACGTGTGATCTTGCCAACCTTGTTCTTCAGAGGATTGGAAGAGCCCTTGTCCAGCTTCACAGCCTTCTTGATCAGAACGGTTGCGGGAGGGGTCTTGATGATGAACGTGAAGCTCTTGTCAGCAAAAGCCGTGATCACCACGGGCAGAGGCAGGCCGGGCTCGACACCTTGGGTCTGGGCGTTGAACGCCTTGCAGAATTCCATGATGTTGAGGCCGCGCTGACCCAGCGCAGGACCGATGGGAGGAGAAGGATTGGCCTTACCAGCTGGCACTTGCAGCTTGATGAAGCCGACGATTTTTTTCGCCATGTTGAGCTCCTTACGGGTATAGCGCCATTTGCAATATCTGCAAACAGCTCCCCGAGGTTGCTGACTCTACAAAAAAGCTTCGCATCGAGTCAAAAAATGCGAAGCCCTAGATTCTATTGCGAATCTCAAGTTTTCTCAACTTGAGAGAATTCCAATTCCACAGGAGTCGCGCGGCCAAAGATGGTGACCGAGACACGCAGACGGTTCTTTTCGTAGTTGACTTCCTCGACGGAGCCGTTGAAGTCCGCGAACGGACCTTCCTTGACACGAACCATTTCGCCGACCATGAACTCGACCTTGTGGCGGGGCTTTTCGGTACCCTCCTGCATCTGGTCGACGATCTTGCGAACTTCTTCTTCAGAAATGGGGGCAGGACGGTTCTTGGCACCGCCGACGAAACCGGTCACCTTGCTGGTGTGCTTCACCAGGTGCCAGGTATCGTCATCCATCACCATTTCGACGAACACATAACCGGGGAACAGGCGGCGCTCTGTGGTGCGGCGAGTGCCGTTGCGCATTTCCACCACTTCTTCGGAAGGCACCAGGATGCGGCCAAACTTGGACTGCATGTCCGAGCGAGCAATACGCTCCGCAATATTGCGCTCGACAGCCTTCTCCATACCCGAATAGGCATGGACGATATACCAGCGCAGATCGGGATTGGCGGGTCCCGCTGCTCCACCATTCACATCTGTTTCGACTGCATCAGCCATTACTTCCTCCAGCCCAAAATCAAGTCGTACAAGACCCATTCAAGCGTCTTATCGGTGAACCACAAGAACAAGGCCATCACCACCACAAACGCAAAGACATACAGTGTCATCTGCATGGTTTCCTTGCGGGTGGGCCAGACCACCTTCTTCACCTCACGCCAAGCATCACGAGCAAAGCCAATGAAGCGCTTGCCCGGCTCAGAGATCAGAAACACGCCAGCAGCCAGCACCAGGCCGACAATCAGAGCCGCCCACTGAACCAGCGCACCTTGCTTGCTCAACAGATAAAAGCCAGCAATAGAAGCAACAACTAAAGCCGCAACAGCGGCTAATTTTGCTTTGTCAGCAGCAGAGCTGACTGTTTCAACCTGAGTAGTGGCCATATTTTGTTTCAAATGCACAAAAATGTGCAATTTCAAGACACAAAAGCCCGCCAAAGGCGGGCTCTTGTTGATTCCACCATTAAGAGGTGGCAGGGGCAGTAGGAATCGAACCTACAACCTTCGGTTTTGGAGACCGACGCTCTGCCAATTGAGCTATACCCCTACAAATCAATTATGCAATGATCGTGGCAACCACACCGG
>NZ_BBXH01000034.1:0-49188 GCF_001010305.1 Comamonas sp. E6 | reverse complement strand
CCGCATCCCCAGTGGGTCACTTCTGGGTGGAAATCAACAGCTGTCTGACATATAGACCTCCGGTCCATGTTGGCGAATCAAGATCGATCGCCGGAAATCACAGTACTCTTTTAAATAACCTTAAACGGCACCTCATAAGAAGAATGTCAGTCTTGGTTGCGCGAGCCCTCAAACCGCAGCGCAGCATGCAAGGCTCTTGTTTGGCCCGGCAAAACTCCTGCAAGGGAAGGTGCATGCAGGCCGCCGACTCATCTCTCAAAATCTCCGTGCGCAAAAAAACCACCTCATGGGTGGTTGCTAAAAAACATCCCCGCAGAGCGGGCCACGGCTAATCGATAAATCCGAGATCGCGCAGGGCTTCAGTCTCCTGGGTGTACTCGGCGTCCTCGATCAGCAGCACGCCATCGGGCCCATACACATTGCGCTGGGGCGCGCCCATGGCTTGCTCAATGCGTTCGACCTTGTAGCCGTGCCGCTCCCATATCTCGGTGGTGTTGATGCGTGTCATCAACCCACTGTACCCATATCGCATGCCCGAGCTGCAACTGCTGGAGCCCACGCCCTTTGAGTTAAGCGCGCGCCGGGCTATGCCTCGCAGCTGCTGAGTAATTTGCAGGCCGTAATCAGTGCCCGCATTCAGGGCGGAACCGGGCTGAAGCCCGAAGCAGAGCAGGTCATCTGGGACCGCTCGCGCGACCGCGAAACTCAGGTGGCACTGGCGCTTGAGCTGGAGGTGATGCGCGCGGCCGAGGCGCTGGGCTTTCCGCTGCCGTCGGGGGCTGGTCGGCCAGTTGGCCGATGCCCGCCGTGAGTTCCACGACAAGCTCTCGGACCTGTAGCTGGAAGGCGCGCCTGTCGGCCGCCGTGGCCAAGATGGACGCCGCAGCCAAGCAATCAGCCATTCTGGTGGACGGCTACAAGGTGAGCGCCAATGCCATCGAGGCCAAGGCCGCGAGCTTCGCGTCGCTGGGAAGCTGACATCAAGCAGTACGAGGCCGGCAGCAACATCAGCCTGCAGACGGCCAAGCTCAATAACGATGTGGCCATCCAGAGCAATGCCGTGCGTTTGGAGGTAGCCAAGATTGGCCTCACGACTTTGGCGCGGCGCGTGGCAAGTGCCTGAAGCAGGGTGCCTGCGTCGGCTGGTATTTCGGGCTCAAGCAGCTGGCGCTATAGCGGTTCGCTGGATCAGTGAAGAGGGCCTGGTGACGATTCAATCCAGGTTGAAGCTTTGGTAGGTCCGGTGAATTTCCTCCACGATAGCTTTAAATCGTGCTCACCGAAACTCAAAGTGTTCTCTGTGCAGTTGCCAGGAGTCCGCTGGTAGCGATTGCTTGAGGGTCAGCTCTAATTGCTTGCCCATGGCGGCGGGACCACAGAACCACACCCGCAGCGGCTTATTGGCTCGATAACGTTGAAGCACCTCTTTGGGCGACCAGCGACGGCCATCAGCAAAGATGTCCAGATGTACATCGGGATGAAGCGTCGCAGCCTCTTCCAGAGCTTGAGCAAGAGGATCGGCCGCATGCTGGCAGGCGTATTGCAGCCAGGCCTGCGGGGCATGGCCGTCATGGTGAAGCTGGCCCAGCCAGGAAAGAAAAGGAGTCGCGCCAACGCCTGCGCCAACCCATACGTGCACGGCACCATCGTCGTGATCTGGAGGCACAAAGCGGCCATAAGGACCGTCCAGCTCCACAACGATGCCGGGCTGCAGACGCTCGGGCAGGCTGCGAGTCCAGTCGCCCAGTTGTTTGATGTGAAAGCGCACGACATGATCTTGCTGTTCCGCATCGGACAGCGTGAACGGGTGCGCCTCTTTCTCCCCTGTCAGGCGCAAAAAGGCGAATTGCCCCGCAGCATGGCCTGGCCAGGAATCATCCATACGGCATTGCACCTCCAGCACATTGCCGAGCTGCGTGCATGACAGTACGGTGCCCGCATGGGGATAGCGCGATCGCAGGTCACGCACCAGTTGCATCACGGCGGCAACGACGCCGAGGGCCATTGTCAACGTCAGCAGCCAGCCGCCCACTCCGCTCCAATAGCCAGGAGGAGTCAGCACAATGCCATGAAACACCAGTATCAAATACGCCAGAGGCATGAATCGATGAAACCAGTACCAGTGCTTGTATGGAACTGCGCGACGAGCAAGCGTAATGACCAGCATCAGGATCAATGCATAGAAGGTCCATTCGCCCAAGGTTTTGGCATAGGGCTTTAGGAGGCTGACCCACTCGGGTACGGGTACTTTGGCCAGCCTGCCAGTGCTACCAATAGCCGTCGCGATAAGGGGCTTGGACTGCTTGGCCAGCCAGTGCGCCAAGCTCAACGTAATGGCAATGATGCCCAGCCATTTGTGCAAACGGTAGGCCTTATCCATGCCGCCCAAAGGCGACTCCACCCACCGAGGGCGCAAGGCCAAAACCATGATGGCAGTCATGGCCCCCAAAGCCAGAATACCGGTAAGCAGCATGCCTTCTTGCCGCATCACCCACAGCAGGTCACCAGGTGGCGATGGTGAGAGCCAAAAAGCCTCCACTGCCCAAATCACAAAGAAAGAAGCCAGGACAAGAAGAATGGAACGGCGCAAGACAGCACTCCGGTTGGCTCAATGGCCGGCAGAACCAGAGTGCAGAAACAGATGCACGCAATAGCTCTGGTTCGTTCACCGCAGGCGGCTCCAGCACATTCGAGCTTGTTCAAGACTGATCAAGGTAAGGCTAGCATGGTGCTAGATAGACGTTCTACATTCCCAACTGATTTGCAGCGCATTGTTGCGGTATGTCTAGAAACGATAAGGATTACTTCTGGCCTTAGATCGATATTCGTAGCACCCCTCTAGGGTTCGACCATCGAGCCCTGCCCCGGAAAACTTCGGGGCATGAAAAAAGCTCTCGCATCAATGCTGGCGCTGCTGGGCATTCACCAGCATATGAGTGCCGAGCAAAAACAAGACATTGTGGTCGCGGCCGCACAAGCCACGCCGGGCGGTAACTGCCGGGGGCTTCCGGCTCGCAGGCCTGCCCCTCAGTGACTGGCTGGTCCTGGCATCGATTGCCTTTGTGGCATTGCAGGCAGCCTACCTGGTCTGGAAATGGCGCCGTGACTATGTGCATGAGCAGGCGCGCCAGGAGCTGCGCGATAGGGCCAAGGCTGCCGTAGGGGGCACGCCATGAGCAAGATTCCAGCGCAGTTACGCGCCAGCATTGGTGCCTTGCTGGTGTTGACCGGTCTGGGCGGTGGCACCTACTACGTGGATCAGGCCGCGACGGCTGAGGCCCAGCAGAATCAATACATCCAGGCAGTAGCGGCCGACCCTGACATGCCCGATGGCATGCGTATTGCCATGGTCATGGCCGCGTTCTATGAATCCAGCAATCGCCACATCGGCACGCCCTACGTGGACAAGCTGGGCAAGGGCCAGCCGCTGACGGTCTGCAACGGATTGACCGGCAAGGATGTGATCGCTGGCAAGTGGTACAGCCCGGCCGAATGCTTCCGCCTGGAGAAGAAGCGCTATGTGCAGTATGAGCAGATCGCCAAGCGCTCGCTGATTTACTGGGGCACTTACAACCCTTTTCAGCAGGCCACGTTCTACGACTTCTTGCACAACAAGGGCGACGGCAAATTCCAGACCAGCACCATGAAGCGCGATGCAAACGCGGGCAACTGGGTCAAGGCCTGCCGTGAAAACGTGCGTTGGAACAAGGGCACGGTCAATGGCGTGTCTATGGTGCTGCCCGGTTTGAAGATCCGCGGCGATGCGAATGCCGAGCTCTGCGAGTGGGGGCTGTCATGGCGCGGCTGATCGTCTACACATCCCTGGCAGCCGCAGCTGCCGGCGCGGCGCTGGCCTGGTCCTTTCAGGCTGCGCGCCTGGGGGCCGAGCTGGCCGACGAGCGCCTGCAGGCCAGCCAGTACCGCGAGCAGATCGCTGATGAACGCACGGCCGCCGGCCGGCGCGTGCTGGCCGTCGAACGCACGGTCAATGCCACATACCAAGGAGCCCTGAATGACGCCATCCAGAAGCAGGCCGCTTTGCAGGCTGCTGCTGATCGCGCTCGCCGCGAGCGTGACGGCCTGCGCAAGCAACTGTCCGAAGCCGAGCAGCGACTTGCCGACGCTTCCCCCGCCGCCCTCATCGAGTACGCCCGAGCCCTCAGCCGCGTATTCGGACAGTGCAGCCAGCGATACACGGAGCTGGCAATCCGAGCTGATGGCCACGCAGCTGATGCCGTAACCTGCCGCGCAGCCTGGCCAGTGATACCCCAAACCAAGGAAACCCAATGAGCAAAATTGCGATCACTGAGCAGATGGTCGACCGCTTCTTGTCCTGGCCGCTGCCGGCTGACTTTGCGCCTGACTGTGGCATCGCCTTTACCCGCTCGCCACACGCTGGCATGAACCCCACGGGCACGAACTTGCTGCACTTCGGCCAGGCCAAGGCGATGCTCGAGCACTGCATCAACGGCGGCACTGTGAGCTGCTGCCAGCGCCAGTGCGCTGCCGCCCGACCAGCAGCGCGTGCTGGATGAAAAGCAAGAGCTGGACATCCGTATCACCAGGCTGGATGAGTTCATTCAGCGCAATGCCCTGTTTCGCCAACTGGACTCGGACGAGCAGGCCCGTATGCGCCGCCAGCTCGACGTGATGCGCGAGCTGTCCGTGATCCTGGGCGAGCGCATCGCCAGTTTCTAAACTTGTGGTGGGGAGGGAATGAGTTTAGGAGACGCGGGCGCCCAGGCTGGGTTGGCCGGAGCCGCGAATACCTGCAACCAGATCGCAGCGATCTAGCAGCATTACTCGATGCAGTCGAACGCAAGCTGGTCAAGGAATGCAGCAGAGCAACTGCAATCTATCTTGGCTTGCAGGGGAAGACATCTTGCAACGCCCTTGAGACCAGTGAGTTGGCATTCATGTGCCTGAGCTGTGGCTGGGCGTAAAGCATCATAGGAATGATGTCCAAGACTTGGTCGCGTGTGATGCCGTCTGGTATGCAAATGACTTTGGACGACACCAGTGTTTCGGCAACTCCTAGTGCATACCCGCGAGCAATATTGACCTGTTGGTGGTCCGAAGCGATACCCGCTTGGGATTTTTGTATTTCAGAGAGCCATTGATGCAGTTCATACCCAGTGATCTGCTGCGCATGCAAATATGGTCCACAGAGTAATGCGACCAGCAGAGCGGCGGCGCCCTGAACAGCTTTCATCCTCTCATTCCTCCTGTGAAGGGGAATGTAGCTCAGGAAAAGGAGAGCGGGAAGGCGCTTTTGGATGCCTGTAAACGCTATGGGGTGCTTGGGCGTAGCGCTGAGCGCTCGATGACTGGCTCTTTTGGGCCGAGCCAACGACGCGCTTCCGTCTGCCTAGATTTGCTCGGTGCTCCCAAACGACCGTCCTGATGAGTCAGGTTGGTCGTTTGGGGTTATCGGTCTTGGCTCCGACTCCAGTATGTACGACGCAGTTTTTTTGCCTTGCTTGTTGGAGGCATATTTGCACCTAAGGAGGATTTGCAATCCGGTGTGTTGCAACCCGGTTTACCAGTGCCCTGGCTAATATTGACAATGCGCCTGTTACCTTCTTTGTCACGTACTTGTACGGGACCGTACCAGGGGGAGGGCGGCATGCCGCCACCGTCGAACAATACGTTGCTTCTTGTGCCAGTCAGATAACTCACTTGGTATCCGCGTGCATTGCCGAGGTTAGCCTTGCAGGTCTTTAAGTCCGGAGGCAGGGGCTGATTGGTACCGAATGCCACTGAGGAGCCGATGATGGTTGGCGCATTCACTCCTTTTTCACCACTAGACGCAAGGTTGACATAGAACCCCTTCCAGCTATCTGCCAAGCTAGGGGTGTAGGGTACAGAGGTGGCATCTTTCAGATGAGTCGTATTGGTATCGTTGACCACGCCCCAGCTGCCTCCACTCAGACCGTTGGCGCCTATTTGCGTATCCTTGATCATGTAGAAGCGGTTTTGCACGCTAGTTGCCTGACTTGCATACATAGGATGCTCACGGTCACCCGACACAGCCACCACAATGTCTACCGATTTTGAAATCGTCACATCCGGTGGGAAAAAGAATTTGCGCTTGGGCGTACTTGAACCTCCTAGTGCTGCCAACTGATAGGCCTGCCAGGTGCTTGGGCCGTAGTCGGCTGGACCTTGAGCTTCCAAGTCCACGCGCCATAGGTTCCCACCTGTGTCCGCTGCATATAGACGGTCGATTCTCATGCCTGCATCCCCATCGGGGATCCGGTTCATCAAAGTGATATCGGATGGCATGGAATAGGTCATGCTCGATAGCAAGCATGGGTTGCCTGTGCATTGAGTGCTAGACCCTCCGGGGCCCGCTCGCCAAAGCAGCTTTCCAGTCTCAGCTTCAACGATGAAAATGCCTCGCCCCATTGCATCAGCGCTAGAAACTAGATCGTTGTCCTGGTTCACGTCATAGCCTGCACCAAAGATTAATACTGGTTTCCCTATAGGCTTGCCACTGGCGTCTTTACCCACATTAACAATTGCTACCTTGGGCTGTGACCAAGTCTGACCAAGCTCTCCAAAGCCGGAGGTTTTCTCATTGATCTTCCACATTAGTTTGGGATTCGTGGGATCACTGACGTCTAGTGCATAAAGTAAGCGACCGCCACGGCGGGCAGACAGAAAAAGCCAGGCCGTATTGCCGTTCTGGTAGACGCTTGGAGATCCATCGAAGAAATAGGTCTTAGGCTGGCGAGTCGAGCTAGGTGCTTCGCCCAAGGTCAGGCCAACGTTATTGTCATAAATGCGCTGAAGCCCTCCATAGAACTCTTCAGGAATGAAACTCCACAATTCGCCGCCGGGAAGGACATTGATGTTAGCCCCACCGGCATCCTTGGTTGCCATGGCACAAGTAGCTGAAATCTCGCACTCACCTAGTGGCTTGCTGGTGTTGCTGGGGTTATTTGGTTGATTGCCATTGATTGCTCGAAACAAGCCATCGTTGGCTCCGTAAAACACTACGGTGCCTTCAACGTTCGGATTCAGAGCATTTTTGGTGTAGTTCAGCGTTGATGGTCTTGAGTGCAGCACATCACCATGCACAGAACCTCGCACAATGATGGTGTTGTCAGGAGGGGCGCTTGTTTCAGGACCCGCACCTGAGCCTGTCACCGTAACCGCCACATCTTCGCCGCGTGTCCAGCGGATGATGTTGTTTCGCCGTGTCGTGTCAGTTGACACGCCACCTAAATTTGCAGCATTGCTAGTATCGAACTTCATACTGCTCAAGGCTGCGTTCTGGATACAACTGCTGCCTGTGCATGTGTAGACGTTGCGTTTGCTGAGATTCGTCAAGCCACTTAAGCGCAGTTGCTGACCAACGCCGCCTTTTTCAACGCGATGCCCATCCGCACGATCATAGCCGTCCACACCTTCTTCAGTGTCTGTTGCTTTGAGCCAGAACCCTCCCGCACTATCAGGTAACTTGGCGGTGTCCTTCGAGGTCCAAAAACTAACGGCACTCGGGTCCAAGAAGCCTGTTCCGGCAGAGCTAAGCACCGGTTTCGGCTGGTATGCGCTGCCACTCAGCAACTCTGCACCGCCCAAGTAGACCTGTGGATCGTTAGGGTTGGTTTCATCCAGCCCGAACTTGTACTGTTTGAGATTGCCCATCCAGCGAGGTAGCCCCCCGTCGGCGGGACGAAACATCCCGATATACACCTGGTTGGCATAGACACCTTGGGTGTTGGTGCTGACGGGAAGCACTGGCGCGGCAAATACGCTGTTCGTCGCCATGATCTGGCGAGCAATTTTGTCGATCGCCGCGGTCAGTCCGTCGGTATCACCCAATCGAACAAATATAGGCAGCGAGCCACCGCGACGCGACGTTGAGTCCATCAGTTGCTCATAGTCCGGGTTGGACCCGTCATAGAGAATGATTGTGTAGGTCTTGACTGGCTGATATTGGGTTGAGCCGACCGTTGGCTTGAGCATGAAGGTGGACCATTCATCAGCCGGATCATTTTTCCACTGGGATTTGGCGGAGTTATAGGGCGAGTAAGGGGACTTGAAACTGCCCATGGGAACATCCACAAAGGGCTTGCCGGTGATGCTCGCCAGTGATTTCTGCCCGTCGTTGGCTCCGCCTGGTTTATTGCTATTGGTGGCTAGGGTCAAATAGACAATGAAATTACTGGCGCAACTATCTGCGGAAGTGGCTGAGCCATATCGCGTTCCCGACAAGCCTGTCAATCCGTTGTAGAACGCAAAACCTTCTTGGAGAGTCTGACTGAACAGGTTTCCAGCCCCTTTATCCGTCGCCAAGCTCAATTGGGCCACTCGCGTCTTAAAGGCTTGAATGTTGGTGCTGTTGAGAGGAAGTAGATCGCCGGAGCTCAGGCCATTTTTGCCCACCGGCAGTACGAACTGCCCGCCGTTCTTGCTTGTATCCTGGGGGAAGTACATCAGCCCCAGCTTTAGTGGCAACTGCGTGATGGATGGGGTAGCGGCCTGATTTCTGGCAAGCAAGCTCTCAAGGCCTGTCAATGCGCCATACAAGCCACATTGCTCAAAACCAAAAGAGGTGCCGGGATCTTTGACAGACAGAGCCCCGCAGGTAAAAGCTGCGTTGGCACTGGATGCAGCCGCATTGTCCAAAACGATGACGAGATTCGAGCTGCTGCCACTGGCTGCGCCGTTATAGATGTCGATGTCTTCCGCGTGAGCGACGTGGGCAAGGCCCAATACTGTGCTTGCCACACAGGCAGCATGCAGCAACGTGCGAGAAAAGTGCGGAGTGTGCATGACAAATTTTCCTTGCCTAGATTGCCGCCGAGTCAGCAACTGACGCTGGGGTTACGTTGACTGACGCCCTGGTGAATCGTAGTGACCGGTTGGGCCGTATTGGGGGCTGTAGTGACTGCTTCAAGATCCCACATGGCATCCCTGCAGCGCGAATCAGTACCATCCCCTGTATTGACGATGCCGGAGTCCTTGATGCTGGAGCTGATAGTGCACTCCGCGTCTTCTGCATTCGCGAGAGGATCGAGTTGCTGGCTTTCCACTTTTTGTGCGGCAATGCAGGTAGGCGTGACCGTGACGGTGTAAGTTGCGCCATCCAGGCCGCTATTGTTGATGTCTACCTTGTTGGTTTGGGGCGAGAGAACCGTGGTGAATGCTCCTCCGGAAATCATCCGCTCAATGCCAAGTTGGGCGGCTGACTCCGCTTCCTTTTGCGTCTGCAGATTGCCTACGATCCGTGTGTTGATATTGGTCGTACGTACCGATGACGCGACCACGAGCATCAAAATGGCCAGGAAAATCATTGCTACAAGCAAGGTGGCGCCCCGTTGGCGCGAGAGATGAAAATTCATGGCTATTCTTTCGGGCCAGCGATGTTGTTCAAACGCACGACGGTGCTGTAGACGCTACGTTTGTAGCTGTCATTGAACGGCCCCACCGTGCCGCCCAGTCCCATGTCGTAGGTCCGGGTGTCTTTCCACCCCCCCGTGGCATTGATGCTGCGTGCCAACACATTGATGCGTACAGCCATCACGCCATTCCAGTCTGTGGGGGTCGCGGTGTAACTGTCCGGTGCTCCATCGCTATCGGTATCCACTCCGAAATCAAACTGAAGACCCTCGATACCATCCACCAATGTCACAACACGAGTGGCACTCTTTACGTATTCGGCAACGTTCAGCGTAGGTGGCTCGGTATTGCTGATGAAATAGATACGCTGAACCACCTTCCGTACTGGAGCCAATGCTGCAGATGTGCAGTTGTCGTCGCTTCCCTTTTGCCGAAGAGTGAAAGCATCACTGCCTCCATAGGCCACAGCAAATCGCTGAAGGTCTTTCGGACAAGCAGATACCTGCATGAACATTTCATCGGTGCTTCCGGTGACTGCGCTGGAGGCTTGAGCGGTGGAGGAAACACGCGTGATCAGCAGCATGCCTGTCCCAGCTTTGGCATTGCTAACACAGGAAGGTGCTGTTGTCTGTGCTTGAATCGCTAGAGGAAGCTGGCGCGCAGCAGCGTTGTAGCCTAATTGAGCAGGAGTTGTCTCGGCATCGGGGCACAGTACGGCAGGTGCTGCGGTTCGGCTCAAAACCTGTGGGTTGACCATGCCAACGAACCCAGCCATTTCGATGTCTTCGCCCAGGACCTGCAGCGCGTAGCGCCCGTTTTCAATCTGAAGGGAGCTCTTGTCTAGTTCGTTACGGTTGGCAATGGTTGAAGTGATAAGCGCAATCAGCGCCACAAGCAATACCAAGCCCAAAGCTAGAGCCACCATGAGCTCTATCAACGTAAGGCCTTGACTATGCCGGCGTCTTGAACGGGAATCCATAGTCATGGTGCGACGCCCCCGGATAGGTTGCCAATGTGCACCTTTGTAGTGACAACGCGATGCTGCGTGTTGGCCCCGAAAGTCGTTGCCGAGCCGCAGGGAAAGGCCGAGCCATCGCTAAGAGTTGGCGCAGCCGTTTTTACCAGGCCTTGCCAAGCCACGGCAATGAGATACACCGTATCGGCGTCTTCGGCTGTTTGCATGACACAACCGACGGCATTGATGAGGGCGCCGACGTTTTGGGTGTCATTGCGCATATCCGCGCCTTTTAGCAGCTTGTCCCATGCGTCCAGGTCGTTTTTGGCCTGAGTTTTCTGCGGGTTTGTAGCAACGACATCGGCAGGACAATCCGGCACGGTGGACGCATCGGTCCCCAGTTGGAGACCTACAGCCCCATCGGAATAGCAGGCTGCTGCCTTGCGGTTGGCATTGATGCGACTGGCCATGTCTTGCACCAGTTCCAGAGCACGAGTTCGCTGAAGTGACTCTAGTTCGGCCATGTGGGAGCGGCTGCTGACGCCAACCAGTCCCAGCAGGCCAAACATCAATATGATCAGCGTGATCAGAATTTCGATCAGCGTTGCTCCAGCCTGAAGGTGCTGAGGGCGTTTCATGATGTAGATGCGGGGCAATTTGCGCTGGAAGGTTTGCCGCTTAGCCCGACGCTGATGCAGCGCTTAGTGACACCATTCATCGCCACAGACGAACCTATGGTGAATTGAGTGGCCGAGACTGATGTATCGATACGGCCATCTCGGCCATATGTGATGCTGGTGACATTGCCATCGTTAGTTATGTTGAGGCTGCCCATAGCCTCCTGACTGCTGAAGGTCGAGGTGCCATCGGTCACAACCCATCCTTGATTCCAAGCTCTGCTACCAGGCTTGAGTTTCAAGCTAACACTAGCGTTCTGGGTAATGGCTTGGCTGCGTGCCAACGTGAGTGCCGTCATCAATTCGAACGAGGCATTGCGCACGCGCTGATTGGCGATAAATTCCCGAAAGGAAGGCGCCGCAGCCATGCTCAAAATGACGAGAATGCTGACCGCAGTCATCAACTCGATCAGCGTGAAGCCACGTTGAGAGGCTCTCCTCACCAACATACCGACACCCCCTGATTGCCAGCCACTGATTTGGTGCCTGCCTCATCGATGGTCAGCTTGCCGCAGCCACTATCACGTGTGGCTTGAGCTCCTTTGGGGGTGGCTTCAACTGTGAAGCCGGGTGGTTTACTGCCAGCTTTGACTGGTGAGGTTATGTCGTAATTTCTGGCGACATCTGATGAGGGGCTGATAAGAAGCAGCTTGGCAATGCTGCTGTCTTGGGTAGCGTCGGGCGATGAAGCGTTGGCATAACTGCGAGCGTCAAGCAGATAGCGCTGTTGGCGACTGCTGACTTCTAGCATGAACGACTGAGCTGCGCGTCGGTTCGATTTGGTGATGAAATTGATGTACGACGGGTAGGCAACGGCCGCCAGAATGCCAATGATGGCTACGACGACCATCAGCTCGATGAGGGTGAAGCCCCGCTCTCGCCTTCCCCCTTGACCCTCTACTGTCTTTCTTGCCTGCATCAGTGCTTCCAGACTTGTTATTTATTACGTGGGTCTGAAAATTATTGCATATGGCTACAGTAATTGGATGCATATTGCGCATCGACATGAAGCTTCTGACAGATAGATGATATTTATGGACGCTATGTCCGCCGACGCCAGTTTCAGCCGCGAGCACCACCGCGGAATGGCAAGGCCAATTGTTATGCCGCGTGGGTTGATGAAGCCGTCAGATCGGCATCTGAGATGCCCATGACGATGCAGAGGAGGGATGGGCTATTTTGCTTTGCTCGAGCAGTGTTTGTGGTGTTTCAAGATGATGCAAATAACCTGCGGCCACATGCCCGGAAGGCTCTACTTTTGGCAATAAAGCACAGGGGGATCTGCACAAAGCGCTGCCGGTGTCATGCCGTGTCGTGTGAAGGGGGAAAATCGCACCGATGCCCTGAGAGCCGCATGGAGTCAAGTGCGGACGCGGGTTCAATTTCCATCAGTAACGTCCAAGGGCGTTCACTGAAGTCCAGCGAACGCCATTTTTTTGTAAATCAATGACTTGCATTCCATGGTCGCCCGCCAAGGTTCAAGGGCATCCGAGGCGAAGTGGGGGTACAAGTGGGGGCGCAACTTGCCAAACGCCTATGCTTTGGCTAAGTTGTACCCTCACTTTCAGCCCAAATCCAGTAACCATGCAGCTTGGCGGCCATGCCCTGCAAGTCAGCCCAGCGGCTCCAAGCGCTGGTTCTGCAAGTACCGTCCTGACGGAAAAGAAAGCAGCTAGTTACCCCGGCGTGGGGCTGACGACATTCCGTAAGGCGCGTGATGTCGCCAAGCTGCAACGTGCGAAGGACAGCGACCCTATAGAGGCACGCAAGCTGGAAAAGCTCAAAGGCGGGCTCGAGGGGGGGCTTCAAGGCTGTGGCGATGGAATGGCACGGCAAGCAGGTGTCTGGCTGGAGTGCCGGCCACCGAACGCCAGCTAGATGTGAAGCTTCAATAGGTTGTATCCGGTGTTCATCCGGGTTGGATTTGAGAGACTGGAAGTCGCCAAACACCCAACCTACTCAGGACACCCAACCGGATGAACACCCCAGCACGCTCGCCCCGGACTATTGACCAGTCCAAGGCACTGCTCATCGTCGAGTTGCGCCGCCGTCGGATGCTTTAGTCGCGCATTGCCCGTTATGCAGGTGTCTCGGCCTCCACCGTCAGCCGTGTGCTGGCCTGTCTCGCCCCAGTGACCTGCAGCCTGCTGAGCCGGTGATTCGCTACGAGCACGAGGCTCCTGGTGACAGGCTGCACATTGACACCAGGAAGCTCGGGCGCATCGTCAGACCCAGCCATCGAGTGACTGGCAACCGGCGCGACTCGGTCGAGGGGGCAGGCTGGGAGGCGTTGTTTGTGGCCATCGACGACCACGCGCGCATCGCCTTCACCGCCATGCATCGCGACGAGAAGAAGCACGAAGCCGTCGCGTTTGTGCACAACGCGGGGCGTACTACGCGGGGCTGGGCGTGCGCATCAAACGCCTGCTGACTGACAACGGTGCAGCCTTCCGGTCCAAGGAGTTTGCTGCTGCCTGCAAAGCCTTGGGCATGCAGCACAAGTTCACCAGACCGTACCGGCCGCAGACCAACGGCAAGGCCGAGCGGTTCATCCAGTCAGCGCTTCGCGAGTGGGCCTATGGCTGGACGTACCAGAGCTCAGCTGAGCGGACCCATGCCCTGGCGAGCTGGCAGCACTACTACAACTGGCACAGGCCGTACAGCGGCATCGGTCACATCGCTCCGATGCTCAGGCTCAAATCTGCAAACGACCTTTTGACGGTTCACAGCTAGAACGCACCGCCTTGCTGCTGGTTCCCTTGCTGTACCAGCGTCCCGGCAACCTGCGCATGATGGAGTGGGCCGAGCTGGATCTGGACGCAGGCCTGTGGACCATTCCCAGCGAAAGGATGAAGAGCACCAGACCGGAGAAAGAGGACGGCGGGCCGCTCCTCGGTATTCAGCGCGAGGACACATCTGTTCCAGCCGGTCAGGAAGAAATGAGTGTCGCGTTCAGCCGTCAACTGCTGGTTGACTTCTGCGGTGATTTGCTTCTTGTCTTGCGTATTGGCTCCCAGAATGAAAAAACCGCAGCCGTGGGCTTGAGTGAGGTTGATGAGTTCTAACGGGTAGGTTTCTCGAGTGTCTTGGGTCTCAGGGGCATGTGGGCATGTGGGCATGTGGGCGTGTGGAGCAGCTGGAACTTGAGTATTCTTGTTTACGGACTTTCCCTTTCTGCGTGGTTGTGATTGACGACTTTGAGGTCAACCAATATTGGCGCTTTGGCGCCGTTGCCTGAAGGCGGGAAACAGCTGCATATTCTTCTCAGCGGACAGCCTTTGGTGGCCGCTGAAATTCGGCGTTAGCAACAGATTGCCCTTATGAACAATGCAAAATCCGCACAGTCCGTTCGTATACGAATACTGGTGGTGAATACTCCGCTTGATGTTCGGTTCGCAGTGCAACGCGGCAGGTCGGGTTTGCTCGATCCAATGGATGGCCAGCACGAGCCTCTTCGGTTCGAGTTCTCACTTCGCCTGGGTTTGCCCCTCTCGACAGGTGCAGTCAATTTCTTGGGTGAGTTCGCTCAGGGCCCATCTTCCGAACGTTTCGTTTACATCAATTCCGGCACCCTTGCGGGGCAGGCTGGCTCGCCCTGGACTCGTCGCGCCAAGCTGAAGCTGGCGTCTATTCCCCAGGAAGTCGTTGACGCCGCGCTCTCCTCTGGAGGAGTCATTGAGGCACGCGTTCAAGGGACGATGGGAGATGGCGGCCCTGTTTGCGCTTCGCTGAAGCCGCATGCAGTCGTCTGGGGCATTGCGCACGATGTTGCTTAGCCTTCGGGATCAATCTTTGCATGCATATTTTCTCCCTTTATGAGAAAAGCCCGCGTGGCGGGCTGGGGTGTTGTGGTGAAATTTTTCAGTAGTGCGTTTGTTGACGCGGGCGCTTTATTTCATGTGCGCTGCACTTGCCTAGGGAGAGGACGATGGGCAATCGTGAAGTAGATGGCTTTCAGGTGTGGGCTGAAGTCAGTCAGCAGGGTGCCGAGCTGGCTGGTACGTTCGTCTTGACGAAGGCGATAGATTGCAAGGTCGGCACGAAGCGCTTCAGAGTGATCACTGTGCACACTTTTACGTCCTTGGAGGCCGCGCAAGCAGCACCAATCCAGGTCGTACAAGCGATCACATCAGTTTCCGAGACTGGTGTGCCGAGCCCACTCGTTTACTGAATGGGCGGTGTGTCCACACCATTGGATTTGAAAGTGGAATCGGGGCTGCAATAGGCAGCAGACTTGAAGAGCGCCTGATTATGGATATTCCGCAAGCTGGCAAGACCCGTTCAGTAGCTGGCGTTAGGTTGGGCAATTGAACGGCTCTTGTTATCTGAGTCTTTTAAGCGGCAGGCCTGTTCCATAGCTGATGAGTTTCTACAGATATGTCTGGATAGGAAACCCCCGATACATGAACCCGATCACGCCCCGCATTCTTGGCTTGGTAAAGGAGTCGATCGGCTTCCTTCATGGCTTGCTCAAACTGGAAGGACCTGGTGATCAATGAAATTCCGAAGCTCATGGTCAATTTGGGGCCGGTTGGAAGAACGGTATTTCTTGACCCGAGATCACGCTGGATTCGCTGCGCAATGAGTTCTGCATCTTCCGGCGTTATGTCTGCCAATAGCAGCACAAATTCTTCGCCACCGAACCGAGCAACCAGGTCGTGCTCTCGCACATTGTTTTGCAGAGTTGAGGCAACCAGTTGCAGCACCATATCGCCACGCTCGTGTCCCCAGGTGTCGTTGATGCGTTTGAAATGGTCTATGTCGCAGGCCAGCACTGCCATGGGATAGCGTCTCATGTCGGCGAGACGCTTCTGGGCATGTTCTTGAAAAGACCGGCGATTCAGGATCAGCGTCAAAGCATCAATGTCTCGTTCCATGCGCAGCTTGCCGACTGTTTCCTTCACGGCAATCGCGGCCATCACCACAGTGAAGAGCAACGAGAAATTCAGAATGCTCAGCAGCGTCAGGATCCAATAGGGTGACCTTGGCAAGGCCCGTAGATCCGTGTATCCCAGCAACCAGATCAAGGCGGGTCGAGTGAAGGTGTAGGCGGTGAAGAGGATGCTCAGCCAGAGCAGCGATTTATCGAGCCAGTCAAATGAGCTTTTCTTCGAGCAGACCTGCAGGATGGGGAGCAGTAAAACAAGGCTGGAACCCACGCTGAAAGAGCTCACTCGAGCCCAGACATTTGGCTCGATCTGGCTGAATTGATAGAGCGCAGCCAAGGTGACTATGGCGATAAGCAATGCAACTTGTGGTTGGGTCGATACACTCCATCGTTCTGCCCAGCTTCTGGCAAGACACCACGCACTCAGCAGGTAGCAGCTGCCGATCAGTAGTGCGTAGCGATTCAGCTCCTCCAGGGTAAGTAGAGTCTGTGCCCCGAGAGTCAGAGCAGTGAGTGAATAGGCGCAAGCTTGCCAAAGCAGAAAGCGCTGGGATCGTTGGACAAGCCAGGCAACGATCAATATGGCTGCCAGAACCAGTATCGCCAGCGAAGGCGTCAGAACCAGGATAAGGTCGTTATTCGCGAACATCTGACTATCGCCTCCTCGATCAAAGATCGAAACGGTTTAGCGTTGCCTGCTCCTCGATTGCAAAGCGACAGCTTTCGGCAGCTATTCGTACATCTTGGTGTGCGGCATCAAGAGCTATTGCAATGCCCAATGCCAGATCTGTGTCATCCGGATTCGAATTTGGAGAAGTAGACGCAGTCGATACTCATTTCCAAAAACAAATAAAACCCATTACCGCTGTGTCTTCGGAAGGATGTCAGGCAACTACTTACTTGACCTATTGCTATCCCTCCGAGGCTTCTCGTTGAGGCATTTTGTGGTCACTTCGCTCGATCCATTGGGCGCTCCTGTGTCGCGCGGTGTTTGGCAGACATCGGCCAGCTCACGGGTGACCTGCAACGCATGCCGGAGAATACGCAGCGCAGGGGCGGATAGAGGAAAAATCGCGATGCGCAAGTGGTCAGTGATGTTGAGCATGGTGTTGGGGCTGGTCGCTGTAGGCTGGGCTCTATCGCGGGCTAGTGGCGGCGACGCGCGCGGCGAGTTTGATGCGCAGGACGATGGGCAGGTTGCTCACTCAATCGTACCGATTCGTGCCTTGGAGGTGATAAACGACAAAGTCAGTCCATCTCTGGCTTTGTCAGATGCCCAAGGGCGGCTGTGGTTGTTGCAGCAGTATGGCGGTGATTGTGTTTCGCGGCGCGAGCTGGACGGCCGCTGGGTTACTGTGGTGGGCACGGATGCGCGTGAAAGTGATCGTGGCCAAGCTCTGGGTGCGAATGTTCAATCGCCTGACAACATCGCTTTTGCACCTGACGATACTCTGTATGTGGCTGACACAGGCAATCACGTTATCCGCGCATTGGACCTGGAGACCGGGCGCATTCGCTCCGTGGCTGGTGATGGCAAAGAAGGCGACGCCGATTCGCTGGCCAAGCCGGAGTCGTTGCTACGCACGCCAGATGGTGCCTTGTGGTTTATTGCAGGCCCGCATCGCTCACGCAAGGTCTATCGCCTGGAGCCCGGAACCGGACGACTTGATGTGGCTTATGACCCCAAGGAGGCGAGCCTCCAATGGGGTGGCAATGAAGGGGGCGACTACATGGCAGATCTAGCAGCAGATGCACAAGGGCGCATCTACGTCGCTGACAACGCGAATATGCGCCTGTTCCGGCTGGATGCATGGAGCGGCCCGCCTGCCAATCCACGCATGCCTGCGGCCACTGTGCTGGCTGGCAATGGCACATTGGGCGTTCTGCAAACTGACCGCCCATCCACAAACAGCTCGCTTGGATACATCACCAGTTTGGCGCTGGACCCCGAAGGCCAGGTTTATGTATATGAGGCCTCCGTTGAGGGACGCTTAGCCAAGCTTGATGCCAGTACAGGTCGCTTTGTGACTGTGTTACCACCCGAGACCTGGGTTAGGCTGCCTGAGCAAGCACCTATGCGCTTGAACCTGCGGCAGGCGCGCCTGCGCGTGGGGAACGAAGGAGTGCTGTATCTTGCCGATCGCTTGAACCATCGCGTGCTGTTGCTGACACCGTGAATAGGCGTTGGTAAACGGTTCAAGGATCGCATGTGAAAGAGCGTAGCCGGTCACAACAAGCGGACTGGTCAGCTCTAGTCGGCTTGGATGGCCTACCCAAGCGGAATACCCATATTGTGGAGGCCTTCTTCCGCACGGCGTCCTTCAGCACCTGCAGATCTCCTTGTCAGCTTTCGGCGAGACGACAAATGATCATGCGCTTGAACATCAGGGCCCCAGAAATAGAAAAAGCCCGTGGGGAGGGCTTCGGTCGGCTGAATAGAAGAGGTGTCTTGCTAGCAGAGCTGGCGCTCGCAAGGGATACCGTTGTTGTCCCCATCCATCTTGGTCCCGGGGCCGTTCCGTATGAAGTAGGTTGCCTCTTCACATGAAGTCATCTGAGAGCAATGGGTGCGCCCATCGCACTGGTATTTTGGCTTGCTGGGATTGACGCTGCGGCCCATGTCAATGTCACGAGCGCGCGGCTCGTTGATGAGGAGCTGAATTGCTGCGGCTTGCTGCTGCCGCGCCTGATAGGTTGCGTAGGCCTTCCAGGCTTCAATAGCAATCAGTGCATAGATGATCAATCGAAACAAGGTAGTGCCCCCTCATATTTGAATGGAGGGAATCCTGGGCCATGTGAGCAAGGGACACATTTCAGCGTCAAGGGCGCTTGTAGGTGGCGAGCTCAAGCATGGCGAAACCTGCTACTGCAAAGCACGTTGCAGCGCCTTCCCAGATATATGCAATGCGATAAGTGTTCATGTTCTTGAACATTGAGTCTCCAAAAAATAACCTTCTGATTGCGGGTAATGGTTTCTCATTAAGAAATGAAATAATTCGACCGGATTGGCTTTGGAAAATGATCCGAGTGCTATCAAAATGAGATGGTGGAATCGAGTTTTTAAGTAAGCGTTAGAGGTCATGAGAACTAAAGCTATAGCAGTTGGTATCGCGGCTATTTGCGCTACTTCACTTGCTTTGGACTGCTTCGGGAAAAACTCAAATGTTGTCGCTAGTGAAGTCAATAGAGCAGCTTCAGAATCTTTGAAGATTTATCGAAGACATGGCATGGCGGGGCTGAAGGGTGCTGTGTCTGAATGCTGGCAACAGCCGCGTGATTTCTGCCTTTACCTTGACGTGGCATCACAGCGAATTGCAGCAACCGCGAATCGCAGTGGCACTGCTGTTGACAAGTATTTCTTCACATCCACAGCGATGGAGCGGGGCCATGGATGGCTGTCGCTGAATACGCGAAGTGCCAAGGCCAATGTTCAGTATTTGCAGGCGGTAGAGCAAATCATGGACAGCCTCTTGAGCTCCCATCAGGAAAAAATGATTCACAGCGGTCAGTAGTTTTGGTAGGTGCCTCCTTCAGACACTGCTTTGTTTTGTCTTCCGACCACTCGGCATGCATGCCCCCGGGCGACGAGCTCGTCGCGCAGGCTCTGGGTGAAGCCTTGTGGCTCATCGGCTTGGGCATCTGGCACGGCCAGTCAGGCCAGTCTCCGCGCAGATAGCAACGAGCAAGATCAGGCCCTCAAGTAGCTTTGTCATGGTTTTGCTTCGTAGCGCTTATGTGGAAAGCGCGAGTAGTTATCAGTATTGATGGCTGCTCGCGTTACATCGGCCATGCATTTGGCGTGAGCGTCATCACCACGGCCGCTCCGACTAGGCAGAAGGGGTCGAAGTCGGTTGGTGCCCATTACGCAGCGACCAGCAGTTTTGTTGAAGGGGGGAATGCATGGCGTCTCCTGTAGGTAAAGAAAAAGCCCGCGAGCGGTTGCTGCGGGCTTGAATAAAGAGCCGGTGACCTTTCGGGTCGTGTCTGGGGAGGGGTCAGAAGGGGGAGGAGCAAACCCCAGGCCCGGCGTAACAGGTGGATTGCGTCGAATTCTGCATGACGCTTTTGGCGCAAACAAGACGAATTCTGCTTACCTAAAAGTGGTGATACACCATCTGGCGTGACCACCGTTGCCACGACGCGGCTGTCGCGCCGTGCCCCTAATTGACGTCAGCCCAGGTGAATTCCTGAACTGCCGAACCTGCTTGAGTGGTCGCGCCGGATGGCCTCGCTAAAGCCCTGCGTGGGAAGGCCCATGTATGCCAGCATGCTGGCTAAGCGCTCATATCTCAAGATCTCCGGGCACAAAAAAGCCACCCGTAGGTGGCTTTACCGGTGATTAGATAGGGCTACTGCTTGAAGTCCAGTCCTTGTCTGACGGCATCTCGCATACGCTGGTCCCGCTCATCCCCGGGCATTGGTTTGCTATTGCGATCCTCGATCCTGGCCTCAGACTCGGTGAAGGCCGGAGGCTCCGAGCGTGTAACCTGCCCTTTAGGCATATAAGAAGGCTGAGTCTGGAAGTAGAGGAATAGGGTGGCCACAGTGACTGCAGCAACCCATAGCTTACGAAGCTTCCAGCTCAAGCCAAAGCCTATGGCAGCGATCAAGAGTGGGATCAGGTTGATGAGCAGGGTCATTTGCCAATGTTAACCATTGGAACGGCATCGCCCAGGGAGGTAGTGGGGAGCTGGCCATTCCACTTTTCAATCCAGGCGCGCTCATTTTCCAGCTTGCGCAGTTGCAGCACTCGCGCATCGACGGATTGAGCCAGTACGGACTGAGACATGGCTTCGGTTTCTGCCTTTTCCTTGTCAATCGCACGTTGCAGACGAGCTTCCTGCAATTCGCGCTCTAACTGAGCCTTGGAGATGGCCAGCTGCGCTTCTTCCTTTTGGATAGCTTCGCGTCGTTCAGCAGCGGACTCCTGAGCATCTGTAATGATCTTTGGGTATCGCAGGTTGGTAATACCAACAAAGCGCACCGAGAAAGGTGTAAGCGCTTCAATGGCTTTGCCCAGCTGTACGCGCAAGTCAGAGTTGATTTTCTCGTTGCTCGAGGCGATTTCACTGATCGACAGTTTGCTCAAATATTCGCGTACCTCGGCTTGGATAATCTGGCTGGCATAGGTGCGGTACACCTGCTCATTGGCAATCGTGGACACATAGTCCGAAACCTCTTTTGGCGCGACAGCATTAAAAAGCTCTGCCGTCTTTTTGGAGTTGATGCTCAAGGTTGCGCGAATGGTCACATCCAGGTTGAGCTTGTCTTCGGGAATAAAGATGCTCATGGACTCTTCATAGCCCTTGTCAGACACATCCAGCAAGACTAGTCGATCACAGTAGGCCCAGCACTTGCCCAGACGGAACTTGGAGGTTGGGATCAGGTTGTCCTGATAGCCGTCTTTGGTCATGATCTTGCCAACGTGCGCAGGCGGAACCTCCACTTTTTGACCGCATGCCGCTAATACAAAGGCAGCAGCTACCGCTGCCAAACTGGTCTTGTGTTTCTTCGATAACTTCAAATCGAGCCGCCTCCTTCGCAGCTATAAAGCTGAGATTGAAACAAACTGCAGCTCTGTATGCAAGGCTCTAGTTTTAAACCCGGATGTGTTCCGCGTGGCTCGCTGAGCCCTACAGGGAAATGCATATGCATGCCGCATGCTGGTTAAAAACTCGCATCTCAAAATCTCCGGGTGCAAAAAAACCACCTCAAAGGTGGCCGGTCAAAGAAAGACCGCTCAGGGCAGGTATTGGTTAATCAATGAAGCCGAGTTCACGCAGTGCTTCTGTTTCTTGGGTGTACTCAGCGTCCTCGATTAGCAGCACGCCGTCAGGCCCATACACATTGCGTTGGGGCGCGCCCATGGGTTGCTCTATGCGTTCGACTTTGTAGCCGTGCCGCTCCCATATCTCGGTGGTGTTGATGCGTGTCATTAGTTCACTTTACTCAAATTGAAGCCCTGCAAGCAAGGCCTTGGTTTTAACAACTGCTGCCACTAAGACTGACGCAGAGGCGACTTTCGGATACAAGTGAATGCTTGACGCTGATCGCTGCACTTGAGGAAAGCTACATGGTATGTACATACAGCCGCTTTTTGCCATTTCTGAGGTCAGTGAGTTGCAGCAGGTCATGAATAGCTATCCGCTCGCAACACTGATTGCTGGAGGCGCAGGCGAGGTGGAAATCAATCTGCTGCCACTGCTGTTGGTGAAGGCGGGCTCGTTGGGGCGGCTCACCGGACACGTGAGCAAGAGTCATAACTTGTATTCAAAGGGCCGCAGCATACAGACCGTGACTGCGATCTTCCAAAGCCCGAATGCCTATATCTCTCCTCAGTGGTATGTCAATGGGCAGCGAAGCGGGCGAAATGCACCAAGCTGGAACTACATGGCCGTTCAAGCGCAAGGCCGCATTTGATTTATCGGTGATGCTTTGTGGATGCGCGAGCACCTGGATGCCTTAACCCATTCCCAAGAGGTGTTGAGGGAAGAGGCATGGTCACCAACTCAAGCGGATCCCGAGTTCCTGGGATTTGTGGCGGCGCGGCTCATCGGCTTCGAGGTGGACATAGAAAACTTATGCGGCAAGCGATTCTTATCCCAGCAGCGCACAGCCGCTGATCGGGACAGTCTGATTCAGCACCTGGCTCAGGATCAAGGACCTGGCGCAGCCGCAGTCTCCAGGCTGATCAGGTCTTAGCGAGTGCCATGGTCAGACAAACCGCAACGCCCTGAATCAAGACTCAAGACGCTCCGGTTTGCGCCCTGATGTCGCTCAGGGGCTGGTGCTGCTTGGGAGGTGACGGATCAGACTTTGGGTGGATCATCCTTACTGCGTGGGGTTTGTTGCAGAGGAGATTGATTTCATTCGGTGCTTTCTGTATTCCAACATGGCAGTCAGGCCGCAGATGTCACCTTATCCCCTCTAGAGAGGGGTAGCAGCACGCGATGAAGTCAGTACGATCCTTGCTCACACTCAAAGGGATGAATACTCATGAAAGCAGCACTGATGATCTTGGCCACATTGATGTCGGCAGGCATGGTTTTTTCTGCACATGCCGACGAGGCAAAAGCAGCCATAGCTTCAGGAGCCATCAATATGGCCGCGAACATGAATGAACTCGCTTTGGCTTGTGGGCACATGAGTTCTCAGGATGTGGAGACTGGCCGCATCAAGCAACGCGACGCGGCCATCAAAGATCTTGGTGTTGCTCCCGTCAGCTACGACAAGATGTATGCCGGTTACGCATCTGACTTCAAGAAGAAATGGGGCTCCATGACCCTAGCAAAACAAAAAAGCACCTGTGATCAGATGAAGCGCTAGCAATTCCTTCACATCCTGCAACCAGGCCCGCCTCGGCGGGCCTGGTTGCATGTTTTCAACTGTTGCTGGGGGCTCATGCCGCTGCCTTCTCAGTAGCTTTCCACAAAAGGCATTTCCGTCTTATCAAGCGCAATCATCATGCCCATGGTGTTGGGGTCGATTTCAATTGGGGTACTCCAGATCCGGGTTTTTCTGTGCTGGCCAAATATTGAACGCACAGAGCGGTGCATCTGAGCAGAGCTGCTCTCAGTCCATTACCTCGCAGATTATGGTGAAAAGAATGCAGGATTGCTGGCCAACTTGCATGTCTTGGGGCGGCGTGCTCGCGTCCAGGCTGCCTCATCCGCTTTGGCTGCTCGATAGCCAGTCTTGCCTCCATTGCGCAGGAGCTCGCGGCTGATGGTAGATGCAGCTCGTTTCAAGCGGCTGGCAACGCAGCGGATAGATTCACCTGCGGCCAACGCCCTGGAGATTTCTTCTCGTTCAGGCATGGTCAATGCCAGACGAGAGCGATGCCTAGCCGCTGGTCGGATGCCACCCGTCGCGCTCAGGATGGTGTGAATGGAGGTGTGTGGTCGGTCAAGCAGCTTGCCGATCTTGTGCAAGGTATCGCCAGCTTTCCAGCGATCCCACATCAGGGCCTTCTGAGCTTGAGTGCACCAATCCGCGGTCTTTGCTTCGTGCCAACACTCCTTGCGCCAGTGGCGGTCATTGTGTTGCATTGACTAGTTGAATCCACAGTCGAGAGCTGCCTTAGATCACTGGCGGCTCTCGGTTGCGGCCATTGTTAGCCTGCGACTTGAACGACGGCTAATGCAGTTAGTTGACACTGGTGCAGCTAGATATGACGTACCAATAGGTTGTTCACCCGCTCCGAAACTGGAAAGCTGTGGTTGTCACGCCATCGCCACTCTCGTGGGGAGACTGCTCGTGGGCATAGGCGTGGTACCACCAAGCCATGCCTTGGGTGATCATGGCCAGGCCAACATCGAGAGTTTGTGGCCCCAATGGGTGCTGACGCAGGAGCGACCCAAAAGCAGACCTGTCGCCTGTATCGGTCTGTCTTGGTGCTGCGCAGCTCAGCCTCTTTCTGAAATGTCAGCTTGGCCAGTGTCTGCCGGGCACGCTCCCCGAAAGGTTGCTTGCGCTCAGGGGCGTCAATGCCCTGCAGTCTTGCCTTGAGCCGTTCGTGTTGCCCTGGTCTCCGTATCGGGTGGTCAGGGTGCCTCCGTCTGAGATGCTGACGATAAGGCAGAAGCGGGGTGAGCATGGATTCAGTCTATTCAACTCACAAGTAGATGGGAGCGCTTTGAAGTCCATGAGACGTAAGTGTGGACAGACAAAAGGGGTTAGACCTTTCGATCTAACCCCTTGTCATTTGGTCGGAGCGGCGGGATTCGAACTCGCGACCCTCTGCTCCCAAAGCAGATGCGCTACCAGGCTGCGCTACGCTCCGAAGGCTGTTAATGTAACTTGAAATTGGGCTCGGAATTCAGAAATTCATGTGCAATTTGATGCAACTAGCCTGCAACCACATGCTGTTGAGGCTCGATTTTCGGCAAAAAAACCATGGGTATGGTGCTGCACGAGACGCTGTCGGTGCTTTGTCGTGTCGTGGGTGGGGTGAAAAATCGCACCGATTTCACACCCCCCTTGAGGGCCGCTTAGGATAAGGGACGGGCGCGGGTTCACTTCCCGCCAGTCCACCATCTCCCAACAACCCAGCACATGCTGGGTTGTTTCAATCATCTGCCCGTAGCTCAGTTGGATAGAGCAACAGCCTTCTAAGCTCACCCAACAATCAAGCGCACAAGCGGGTTTCCCGAGGTTTTATGCTCCGCTTTGCTGTATGTTTAAACAGTGTTTAAATGACGCAAACGTGTTGCAGCTAAAGCCTTTGCGGAGCAAGAATTCCTCTATTTCGTAGCTTGAACCCTAGTGCCTCGGCGCAGGTAGTGGCGCTTGGTCGTCTGCACAGACGTGTGCCCCAATTGCTTGGACGCAGCCAGTTCTCCGCGTTCGTCGGCAACATCGTCAGCGGCCTTTGCGCGCAAATCGTAGAACCAGAAGGCGCGGATCTGCGCGGCCAGCGCGGCATTGCCTGACTTATCAGCCTCGTCGGCGGCGTCAGATCGCGCAGTCTCAAACGCTTTGCGAAGCATTTGTTTGGACATGGCCTTGCCGTATTGGCTGACCAGCAGATTTGCGCTCCAAGTCTTGTGTGATCGTTTTCGCTCCTCGATACGATCCAGCAGGGCCTTGAGCTCGCCTTCGATGATGAATCGAAGCGCCGCGGAGGTCTTGCTCTGCTTGATTACGAGGTAGCCGTCAATGATGTCGTGGTCGGTAAGGGACCGGGTATCGCCGGGCCGCTGGCCAGTCAGATAGGCCAGGTCCATGGCGTCCTTCAATGCCACGTTGCCATGCTCGTAGACCAGGCGATAGACCTCATCGGATATGTAGACTTCGCGCTTGCCGAGCGAGTGGCCTTCAATGCCCGTGCAAGGGTTCTCGTTCTCCGTCCAGCCCCAGGCCCGGGCCATGTTGAACATGTGTGAGAACACGCGCTTGAGCCGGTTGGCTGTGGTGGGGGTGTCTTTGGCCCATTGCAGCAGCAGATAGATGTGCTTGGGCTTGATGGCATTCAGTGGGGCCGGCGTCGGGTTGCAGAAAAAGGTGCGCAGCTTCTTCAGATCACCTAGCTGGGTAGCCTGCGTGGACTTGGCTTTGAGGGGGATGACCTCTGCCTCGTATTTGTCCGCCAACTCTGCGAAGTTCTCAGAGACTGGCCGTGCAGGCATGGCAGACAGCTCAAGCCATTTCTGCACAGCGACTCTGTAATCGCTGCCCAGAGGAATCTCTTTGCGCGGCTTGGCTCCGGTGTCGAAGTAGTAGTAGGTTGTGCCGGACTTTTGTTTGCGAGCCCGGAAGTTTGGCATTGCTTTAACCATGGCTAAACGCAGGCTCCCATGTTGCGGTACTGACCTCTGGAATGGCTTGGCCTTCTATAGAGTGACGAGTCACGATAGGCCGGCCCACAGCGTTGAGATAGAACGGAATCTTCATGCTGCGCAGCGCGGCTGCCTGAAGCATTTCACGGGTCTTCCCCGCCTTGCCGCGCGCGATGCCAGTGAGTTCCCTGATTTCATCTGGAGTTAAGAACGTGCTCATGATCATTAATTCCATAAAAAAGCCCCGCATCAGCGGGGCTCGGGGTGGTTGATAGGTTCGCGCCATCTGTCGCGCTTGTCGCCTCGGTCGCGGGCTCGCTTGCTCATCCTTTCTGCGCTCCTTCCTTGGTCGCTGCTTGGGCCGCGATAGCGGCGCGCTGAGCGTCCCAGCTGCGCGGCATGTATTGGCAATCCACTGTTGGGCGGCGCAACTTATCCAACTCCGAGCAGAGCCAAGGCAGATCGGTTTCGCGGCACTTGTGCTGCTTCATTGCGGCTTCCAAGGTGAAGCGCTCTGCATCGTCCAAGCTCGTCGTGTAGCCCCCACCTGAGCGCCAGAAGCTCGGGCAGTTTCCGACCATTGCGCTCCAGCGAGCATCCTGCAGGTAGTACATGACATCCGCATCCCGCTCGTCTGCCTGCGCCTGGGGTGCTGCGAGCCGGGCATGGGCCTGCGCCATGCGGAAAATGCTTTTCGCATGCCAGTCCGGGTCAACAATGATGGTGTCGGCCGGATAGTTCTTTGCAAACCACTCGCGGAAGCTATCGGGCGTATCCGCCTGCGCGGGAAGTCCGGTAGCAGTAGCCAACAGGGCGCGCAGCTGCTCCTCTGTGTAGAGGTTTTCCCATTCGTCGGCATGCTCGGCATCTGGTGTGAACTCGTTTGCAGCAATGATGTTGGACGAGTGGGCGTACTTTGCGAGTCCAAGGCTGTAGGCCACAGGCTCAGGCAGCACCACTGGCGCGGCTGCCGGGGTGGCGGCAAGCGCGTCAGCGACACGCAGGTGCTCAAGGTGCGAAGCCTTTTCTGCGCTGAATCCGTACCATTTGCCCGCGCCATAGATGCGATCCAGCCGAGCCGCTTCGGCTCGCAGCAGCTTTTCAGCGTCGCGCACTGCATCAGGCACTGCCACGGCTGCAGGCGCTTTGATCGGTTGTGCGCTCTCGGCGCTCTCCATGCTCTGCCTGGTGGGATGGCCGTGCTCGCCATCAATGAGCTGCCCATGAAGCCACGATTTCCCACGCGGTGCAATGTTGAGTTCAGTGGGAATGGGGGCGTGGTTGGAGGTCTTGTCTTGCATATAGGTGGTTCCCAGAATGAGAAAAGCCCGCGGCGGCGGGCTTGATGGTCGGAAAGGTTTGCCAGCGATCGCGTGGACTTACTTCGGTGGCTGGGGCAATCACAGTAGGATGTACCTCTTTTTGGGGAGGAGTGGTTATGGAGCGGACAATTCAGGGTCTACAGGTGTTTTCATCGGCTTTGCTGACAGGAATCGATTCGATGTATGCGGCCAGGGTAGGGGTCTGTTCTCAGGGTGGAGAGACTCACTACTTTCAAGTCGGGGAAGCCGAGACGGAGTTGCACGCTGAGCAGCTCGCTGCGGAATACATCTTGCTAATGAAGGAGCTACCAATCGATTGGGTAGATCAGTGTCTTGAGTCGCCAAGCCCCGAGTAAGGCGGCTATTGGTCTTAAAAGCCCGCTCAGTGGCGGGCCGGAAAGTTGTCAAGGTTGAGGTTGTCAGTGGCCGCAAGGAAGTGGCTGACCTTGTTCCTCTTTGAAGTCTTGAGGCAGCGGCGCGCCGCAGCTTCCGCAACGCTTATCGGTGGTGGTGTTTGTCATGCTGGTGAAACTCATAAAAAAGCCCGCTCAATGGCGGGCAAAGGCAATTTTGTGGAGGCTCTCTAAATCTTGCTGCGGCCTCGGTAGTCGAGGTCTGTGGCGGAGTAGTTTTCTCGCTTCCGCCATTCCATTTGCACTGGGCCGGCATGTTCAGGAGGGTAGGTGATGCGCTCTTTTTCGCGACTGAGCTCCCATCGCTTGGCCTCCACGACATGGTGAACGGGTGATTTTTTAGTTTTCGTCATTGGTGAGGCTCTCTGTAAATATCCGAACGCTAGGTCCACAGTACATGGTTAATCCTTAGTGGTCTATCAATTTATTTTTTGAAGGCTTTGATGTGAGGGACGTCAGGCCGGGAGAGCGGAAGATTTCCAACCAAAGGTCTTTCGGTTCACCTATACTGGCCTCACTCGCTGTTAAGGCCGTTCGCCCCAACAGTGCCTGTCTGACACCAATGCCGCCCCTTGGCCGCAGGTAGCCGCTCTTCTAGCAAAGCACGCGGTGGTCACTCCCCTCTAGGCGAACTCACCAGATCCTGAACATCCTTATGGATCTGCGTTGCCCCCTGCATTCACAGCGGGCCTTCCCTATCTCACTTGATGGTCTGCGCAATCGTGCGTGCGGCCGTCCGTTTTCATGCTGCACAAAAACATTACAGAGCAGATTGGCCGCTACGTGGTCACACCTCTGACACAGCCGAGCACCAGCGGCCAATTCCTGGCTGCCGTTTCCATTCGCCGCGGTGCATATGACCGCGTCATTCGATTTGTTCCCCAGTTTTCTAACGAGTCGCTTGCCTCTAGCTATGCCCTGACTGAAGGGCGAAACATGGTCTTGAACCACAGTCTGAATTGAGCGGCTGAATCCTTCACTCACAGGAGCTAACTTGGCAAAAGAAGAACTAATCGAGATGTCAGGACGAGTTGATGAAGTGCTGCCGGATGCGCGATTTCGCGTGACTCTGGAAAACGGCCATCAGCTCATTGCTTACAGCGGCGGAAAGATGCGCAAGCATCGTATTCGTGTTCTGGCTGGTGACAAAGTGACCGTCGAAATGTCGCCCTACGACCTGAACAAAGGGCGTGTGACCTTTCGCCATCTTCCTCCTCGTACTGGTGCTGCTACTGGGGCCAAACCTGCCTTCAAGCGCCGCCGCTGACCCTTATCAATCTTGTAACCGCTCATCGCTGACATGCGTGAGCAATCTTTGAAAGAACACAATGCAATCCAATCTCTACGTTACCAATCTCGGCTATTCCATCGACAGCGAAGCCCTGCGCACACATTTCGGCAGCTGCGGTGATGTGGTCGCTGCAGACGTCATCATTGATCGTGACACCGGCCGTTCGCGCGGTTTCGGCTTCGTTGAAATGGGCACTCAAGAGCAGGCCCAGAAAGCGATCGAAACACTGAATGACCAGCCGCTTGGTGGTCGCGCACTGGGAGTGGCTTTGGCCCGTCCACGCAAATAATCTTCTTCGATCTGTAAGAAGGGCTCACGCCAAAAGCGTGAGCTTTTTTCTTTTGCAGCCTCTCTTCCCGCAAGAGCAACTCAAGAGACAAGCTTCTTGACTTCCTGAAGCTGAACCTCCAGCCAGCCCGCCTTGATGGTCAGCTCTTTGCATTGCTAGGCAGCTGCTTGAAGGATGGCAACACATCTCTTGGCATCAGTAGGTCCGTTGCAGTACCTTATGGGAAAGGTTTGCTGGTAGTTTTGACCTGCTCTTTCTTAAGGAGTCAGCTCTGTTAGGCAGGCCAGCTGGATTCGCAAGGCAGTGGGTTCACTGCAAGGAGGTCGTGATGGAAACGATAGAGCAGATGGCTGACAGACACATCCGCGAATCCGAAGCTAGCCTGGACCATATCGACCTGCTTATGAAGCGTGCACAGAAAGCGAGCGCAAAGGCGTCTGATCAGGCGGAGATAGAGCGATTGCTAGAGCAGGCGACTATGCGGCGGGAGAAGCTGGATCTGCATCTTGCGGCTCTTAAAGAGGCCAGGCTGCAGTCCGATCTAGCGCGGCTTGTGGAAGAGGGAAAGAGCTTCAGGGACAGGCTTGAAAGAATAAGAATGGGCATTGAGCGCTTGCTCTTGTCACTAATTTAGGACTTCTCAGCCCTGCTCCATTAAAGAAGCCCGCTCGATGGCGGGCCTCTCTAGATTGGAGATATTTGCTATCTTATTTATGGCAAATTTCCCTGGAAATAGAAAGAAGGCTTTTTCAGAAAGCCCCATACCTGTAAGCAAAGTAGCCTGCAGCAATCATGCCAAAGATTGCAAGCGTCAGCATGATTCCTGCAATAGTGTTTCCTGGTTGAAAGCCGGCTAACTTATTGCCTTCTGTTTTTTGGGATGCGCTCGTTTCCGGCTCTTCTTCTTTTGGCCACGGGAAAAACATGCACTTCAGGTTTGCCCAGAAGCCGTGAACTTTGCGTTGAGAAAGTTCATGCATAAAAACTCCTTACGTCATTCGATCTGGATATACATCCCAACCATGCTCTGCCTCCAGCTGCATAGCATTGGAGGGTTGCGCTGACCTTGCGTCCGGATCGTCGATGTCCACATCGCTATTTTTCATAGGCACATTCGGCGACCGTGCATGGTCATCGTGAGAAATCGAGTGACTGATGATTTCTGGTTGCAGCGCCTGTGGCGCTGGAGCAATAGTGATTGCTAGATCTTCACGTTGCATTAAGTCTCCGGTCTTGTCAGTTGAGCAATCCTCAAGGATTCGCTTTGCTTCAGTGGAAAAGAAAGCAGTTCCGAAAGGGGACTAGGCTTGAGCAAGCACAAGAGGCAGAAGCTCACTTAGATGGTCAATTGACTGCGCCACGTCTTGCCCATCTTTGATTTAGCTCGATTTCGGGCATGCTTGAAATCAGGAGAGTTCAAGCCGCTCAATCGATTTGAGAGCTGTAGGTTTCGGATCTATACAGGCAGGTTATTTGACCAATTGCCTTGTCCCTACGGTACGCCCATTTCATGGAAAAAACCGTTTTAACGCAAACACTTACATAGGAATTGTGACCATTGATACGTTTGCATCTATGGCATGTAGAGCTAGCAATAGGCAGGATCATCCGTACGCTCAAGGGACTACCTTCTTGATTTCCTGGATCTGGCCATCAAGCCTTCACTGCCTACTCTTTGCACTGCTGGGCAGCTAAGTGAGTCGATAGAGGCTACCTTTTTTCGGCTTGACCAGCTTTACCTCTAGTAAGCGCAAATCCGAGTAGCGTGCCTGCAGCCAAGGCTCCGCCGACTACCCGCCAGGGGGACGCGTGCACATAGGAATCTGCGGATAGTGCTAGGGCTTTTGATTGACCAATGGCGTTGGCAGAAGCCGTCTTCACCTTTTCCAAGGTAGATGCAGCCTTGCTGAAAAGCATCGATGCCGCTGGATCTGCATCATGCCCATTCGACGCTAGAACGTTCCGCAAATCATCAAGTAACCGGTTTACATCACGTGGAAGCTCTGCAGCACTTTCTTTTTGAACTTTCATAAGGACTCCTGATTGAACAAAGGGGGAGTTCAGAGTAAGCGATGGAAGTTTCATGAGTTGTAGTCCAAGCTCGGGCGTTCACATATGAAGTGTGACGCCAGGCTACGATGTGCTATCGATTTGAACTAGATAAAAGCGTCTTTTGTTTGGATTTTGTGATTGCTCAAAGTGTTGCCAGTTGGCGCCTCCCAGCCAGTTAACGCTTATTTCGGTGGCCAAAGCGAATGCACTAAATCCTCATCTGAATGAATACAGTTTGAATTCCGGTTCACCTCAGCTGACATGCCACCTCGAATGGCCTACGAGATGTTGTGCTGTGAACCTGCACACTCGTCTGTTGTATGGGAGTTAGCAGGTGCTATGAGGGTCTAAAAGTCTTCCGTGTCGGCAGCGTTGCTCGGGGCTGTGATTTTTGCGGCATCGCTTAAGAAACAACCTTCTTGATTTCTTGGATCTGCACCTCAAGCCAGCCCGCCTTGACGGCCAGCTCTTTGCATTGCTGCGCAGCTTCTTGAAGGAGGTAGGGCTTGCTGCGCACCGCAGTGCGCTTGGCGGTGCGCAGCCATGCAGGTTCATCAAAGGCGCTCTAGCGGTTTGCCTCCGGCCTTTTGCGCCATCTGGCAAAGCCGCTCGTGCGCCTGCTTTGCTTCATCCAGCAGGCCAGGCGCGATACCTGAGACGCGCCAGCCCTTGTGTACGGACACAGGATCCGCCTTGGCCGCCAGGCGGCGCTGGCGCTCGAGCTCCGCGCCTTGGGCTCGCATGGTGGCCATACGAGTGGCAGAGATCGGATCGCCGTTGTGGTTCACAAAAGTCAGACTCATGGAGGCCTCCAAAGAACAAGCCCGCTCATTGGCGAGCAGTCGATTCATTGATGTGGGCACTTAGCCCTGCTCATAAAGATCTATGAATGGGTGATCAGTTGCTGGCGCTGCCAGCCAGCGAGGCGGGCAGGTCGCCCAGGCGGTTGCGGCCTTCGCCGCCCAGTGCTTCGATCAGATCCGGAATCAGGCGCGAGAGCTCACCGGTGGCAATCGTCACATCGGTATCAAAGCCGCTGTCATCCTTGCTGTTGCCGTCCATGACGGCATCGAGCAGCGCGATGTTCTTGATCTGCAGGCCTTCGGTCAGCACAAAACTCACACGGTCGTCCCAGGTCATGGCCAGCTTGGTGGGCAGCTTGCCGTGCTCGATGTGCTGGCGCACCTCATCAATATCCAGCGGGTGGCGGGCGTAGCGCACCACGGCCTTTGATTCGTCGCAGGCTTTCAGTTCTGTCTCGCGGTCGGCGCTGAAGCCTGCGGGCGGCTCCTGGGTCATCAGCCAATGTGCCATGGCGGCCTGTGGACTGGTTTGCGTGTCCAGCAGTGCCAGGGCGAAGCCGGGGAGACCCTCGACTAGCAGTGTCACCACCTCGTCGGCGCGGCCCTGGGCGCTGGTATCGAGCACCAGGGTGCGCGCCTGAGGGTCGATCCAGACCCACATGCTGCCTTGCTTGGTGAAGGCCATGGGCAGCAGATCCAGCTTGGCCTCGTCCTTGAGCTCGCGCTTTTCCTTCTTGCCGGGCTTGCGGCCCTCGGTCTTTTCGATGTGCTCGGCCTTTTCGTTGACCTTGCGATTGAGCACGCTGGCCGGCAGCACCTTGGCCTCGGTCATGAAGCGCATGACCCATTGACCGGCCACGGACTCGACCAGCGGGCCGTGCTGCTCGCCGCGCGGCGGCACCCAGCCCACGGAGCGCTCCTGTGTGGCGCCGCACTCCTCAAAGACTGTCTTTTGCAGTGCATTCTCCAGCACCTGCAGATCGCTTTGCCAGCTCTCGGCAATGCGGTAAATGATCATGTTCTTAAACATTGAAGCTCCAAAAAAATAGCCCGCATATGGCGGGCAATGGTTTTCCACTAAGAATTGAGATGCTTCGACCTGCTAGGCTTTAGATAATGTCTTGGGTGCTATCAAAATAAGATAGTTAAATCGCGTTTTAGTGAGGCGTTGCAGGCCATGAAAACTAAAGCTATTGCGGTTGGCGTCGCGGCAATGTGCGCTTCGTCATTTGCTTTGGAGTGCTTCGGGCAAAACTCCAATGCTGTCGCTAGTGAAGTCAACAAAGCAGCCTCTGAGTCTTTGAAGACTTATCGACTACATGGACTAGCCGGGTTGAAAGAGTCAGTGGCTGAATGCTGGCTACAGCCGCGTGATTTTTGCCTCTACTTGGACGTTGCAGCTCAGCGCATTGCGGCTACTAGAGGCCGCAGAGATACCGCGCTTGACAAGTATTTCTTCACATCAGCATCCATGGAGCGCGCCCATGCATGGCTATCGCCGAATGCTCGAGGCCCTGTGTCCAATGTCCAGTACCTTTATGCCGTAGAGCAAATGATGGACAGCATCTTGAGCACCCAGCAGGAAAAGGTGATCTACAGCGGTCAATAGCTCTCGGCAGGAGCCTACCTCAGACGCTGCACGGTATTCTCACCCAGCCTCTCGGCATGCCGAGGGGCAGAAATGGCAGCCGCGCACGATGAACTCACGGCTGTATTTGCGGGAGTTCTTTTCGTTGAGCCACTCTCTAACTGTCAGCTGTGCGTTCAATGATCATGCTCTTGAGCATCGGGCCTCCATCAACAAAATAGCCCGCGTGCATGCGAGCTGTCAGATGAACTAGTTAGCCAAGAAGCGGTCCAACAAGAACTCACTCTGGCTTTGGAGTGAGTAGCCTAGAGGCTCAACTTTCTTTGGGGACGCCATGAAAGTGCTTCTTGTGATTTCCATCCTCGCCACTACGCTTACTGGCTGTGCAGCGTTGTCGAGGCCTGAATTTGTCTCGATGGCTGATCAGCGATCCAGTTGTGCAATGGGATCCATGAACATGGGAGGGGACATTGGTCGATGGATGTATGGCCCTGATCGGCAGCCATGGACTGGCGGAGATGGTCCGTTCTTTGTTCGTAGCAACATATAGCGTGTATTGATTCCTGCCCGAATCAAGCAGAACGGATGAGACATGCATCGTCGTGCCGGTGGTTTCTTGCTGATCGAATCCTTCTATACAGCGCTTCGCCAGGGCGCGCGACTCACTTGCTTATGGCTCTTCTCTGACGCACCTCACGATATTCTCACTGAGCCAAATAGCTTTCATTCCAGGGCACTGCCAGGCACTAACGGCTGCCTTTTTGAAGGACGCAGCAGTTTTGTCGAGTCCCGTTCCTGATTCAGCTTTGCAGCCTGCTAAAACTACGCAGGTCGCAAGGATCGCGAGGCCGCTCAGTATGAAGCCTCGAACGAGGGACAGGTTGCGCTTCCTACTTCGCCTCGACGGTAAGTGCACAAGCTGGATTGGTGGCTTGGTCATAAGCCTCTGTCTCTTTTTAATTGGAGTGAACTCAATCGCATTCATCGCACACCTTGAGGTCTACAGCTCGCTAGTGGACTGCTTGAGTGCGGGTTCTCAGACAAGGGGCTGAGAAATTAGGTTTGAACCAAGCTATTGCGCTGAATGCTTCAATGTTTATTGTCTATGTTTTGGGGCGATGAAGAAGTAAGCACCTTCTTCGGTGAGGTCTTGTGGATGTCAAATTACGGGCGTTCCTTCAAGCATTGCACAGTCTTATCGTCCAGCCACTCGGCGTGCATGCCCGGACAGGCGAACTCGTCGCGCATGCTCTGTGTGATGCTTTGGGGTTCATCGGCTTGGGCATCGGGCGCGGACAGCCAGGCTGCGAGGAGCAGGGCGCCAACGATGACCAGCAGGGAGTCAAGAATCGTCTTTAGCATAAGGATCTCCTGTTCAATAGAGCGGTTGCTGCTTAAAGGGGCCATGCTTCCGGCGTGAGCGCCATTACTACGGCCGCGCCAACCAGGCAGAAGAGGCCGAAGCCGGTGAGCGCCCATTGCGCCGCGAGCAGCAGCTTTGTGGTGTGGGCAGGGGATGGAGTCGAATGCATGGAATCTCCTGAGGGCAAAGAAAAAGCCCGCGAGCGGGTGCTGCGGGCCTTGGTTGAGTTGAGGTGCTTCTCGTGGTGATTAGGCGGTCAAGTTTCTATCAGCGCCGCTGAAGCTGCCGTAATCAATCGGGAATAGCGACTTGATATGCTGACAATTCATCAGAATCAATGGGGGGAGGACTATGTCTAGTTTGGGATCAATCGCGCTAGTCGTCGGCGGAGCATTGAGCGCGTTTGCCGCAGTAGCTCACTTGGCGTGTATCGCAATTGGCACTCCCGCATACCGGGTGATGGGAGCGAGTGAGCGGATGGTTCGAGCTGCCGAGCAAGGAAAACCTCGGCCAGCATTGATAACTCTTTTCATTGCAATGATTTTGTTCATTTGGGCGGGTTACGCATTGGCCGGGGCTGGCGTCATTGAGCCTCTGCCGCTGACCAAACTCGCTCTCACCGCTATCTGTGCCGTGTATCTTGCGCGGGCAGTTGCTTTCCCACTTCTCAAACCGGTGTTCCCTGCAAACACGCAGACTTTCTGGCTCGTGTCATCTGGTATCTGTCTTGTGATTGGGCTGTCTTACTTGGTCGGCCTCGTCGAATTGTGGGGCGCACTCTAGGCATTTCACTGATCAAGATTCAGTACCTTGCGCAAGCACTCGTGACCACAAAAGAAAAGCCCGCGAGCGGTTGCTGCGGGCTTGAATAAAGAGCCGGTGACCCTTTCGGGCCCTGCCTGGGGAAGAGGTCAGAAAGGGAGGGAGAGTTAACCCCAGACCCGGCGTAACAGGAATATGGCGTCGAATTCTGCATGATGCTTTTCGGGCGATCAATAGGAGCTCGTCTTACAGCAAAGAGGAGTAGAACCATCTGGCGTGACCACTGTCGCTCACGACGCTGAAGCCGCGCCGCGCTCCCAATAGATGGTGGCCCAGGCGAATTCCTGGGATGCCATACCTGCTCGAGCAGTCACGCCAGATGCCCCTGAATTCAGGGCAAAAAAAGCCACCCTGCGGAGGGTGGCTTAAGGAGGCTTCTCTCACACCTGAGTAGCTGCGCTCATTCAAAGACATCAATTAAGGTGAATACTTTCACCAATTTCTGATGCTGTCAGTATTTTCTATTGATAGAAGCAAATTAATACATATTTGCTATTTTGATGAACCCGCTTCAGCCCTGCTGCTGGGACAGGCGCATGCGAGGTCAAGGCCGGTGAGTGCCTATTGCGCGGCGAGCAGCGGCTTTGTGTAGGAATAGCGGCTGGAGTCGATTGCATGCAAGCTCATGTGGAAAAACAAAAAGCCCGCGAGCGGTTGCAGCGGGCGCGAATAGAAAGCCGGTGACCTATTTGGTCATGCCTGGGCAAGTAGAGGAAGTGAAAGGAGTCTGTGACCCCAGGCCCGGCAAAACAGGTTCATTGCGTAAAATTTTGCCCAAAGAGAGTCACAGAATCAATATCTGCGTGGGGTCACAAACGAGCTCTTCGCCATCTGGCGTGACCACTGTCGCCACGACGCAAGCGTCGCGTTCCTGATTGCCGCCAGCCCAGGCCCATTCCTGAACTGCCGTACCTGCTCGAGCAGTCACGCCAGATAGCCCCCGCTACTTTCCCGGGGTGGTCATGATGGGCACCTAAGACCGGTGCGATTACCCTCTTGCAGTATTCCAGCCAAGCCCTTGCAGGCCTGGTTTGTAAGAGCCGGGGAGCCGACCCCCGGCACCATCAAGAAAAAGAGCAGAACACCCGGCTTGCGGTCAGTCGGAGGCGGCATCTCGGATTGCCCAAATCCACGCCCGGTTGAGGTTTTCTGTACCGCGCTCTTTCTTGATGGCCCCGCTATAGCCCTGCGGGAGAGGGCACATGTATGCCACATGCTGGCTGAATGCTCACATCTCAAGATCTCCGGGCACAAAAAAGCCACCTTAGAAGGTGGCTGTTGAAAATGAAGCCCTTAATCGTGGGGGCTGTCGAGCACTCTTGCTACCAGTACCGATAGCTATGGCGCATGCGCGATTGCCTCTCCTCTTGCCTCCTCTTGTCTTTTTCAGGAGGCCCGCACTGCTCGATGTTGGGTGGAGTGGGTAAATCCTCGCCCCTGGCGAAAACTCGTTTGACTGTTTTCCAAACTTTCAGGAACGACGATGGGATGCGGCTTACTAACATATAGACCTCCGGTCTATCACTGCGAGCTATGGGCGCTCGCCAGATCTCCAAGTACTCTTTTGTCAGGTCATGTCGTTGATGGTAGGCGCCTGGGGACCGGACTGCTGAGCTTTTGATTGTGGTGAAGGGGCTTGATCGAGATTGGATGGGATAGGATGAATCTTTGAGGTTGGCTCAAGAAGCATCAACCACATATCGCGCCAGAACTCGGTCTGTCGTTTGTAGCCAAGTAGTGAAAACATATAAACCTCCGATCAGATGCTTGCTTAAGTGGCGGAGATTTTGTTGAGGACCGCTTGCAGCAAGAGGCGGTTCGTTTTTTTTCGCAGCATCTGTTCAGGAGAGTCCTCCTGCAACTGTGCATCCGTTTGAAATGGCGTGTGAAAGATTCGGTCGTCATCCGCCACGTTCCGGGATTCGACTTCCTGTTTTACGTCGGGACATCGGGAGCGGATGCTGAAGATGGTTTTGTCGATGAAAGACATATAGACCTCCGGTCTATGTTGGCGGTCCAAGATAGGCCGTCTCACACCACAGTACTCCTTTTAATACCCTTAAACGGCGCGCTCAAAGCCCACGTCAGGAATGAACCGCGGGGCGTCATTCGCAGTCGCTTCCACAACGAAAAAGCCACCTTGAAAGGTGGCTCAGGATCCGGATTTCTTGCTCTTCAGGCTTAAGCAGCCGTGGAGTCAGGCCTTGTCCGTGGTTGCCTCTGCATGGTGCGCGGGCTGCTGCGCTTCGGGCTTGGCGGAAGGCTCTTGTTCGAAACTTGAAGGGCTTGGCGGAAGCTCAGAGATGGGCTCGAGGATGATCGACCACATGTCGCGCCAGAATGCGACGTACCTCTGGTACACAAGGAGTGGAAACATATAGACCTCCGGTCTAAAGCAGCAAATCAAGATGACTTGCATGTGTCCACAGTACGCTTTTTAAAGACCTTAAACGCTGCTGGAAAACAACCGAGAAGGTGGCTTGGCCGTTCTTTCTAAACGGCTGCTCGACGCAACCATCCCAGCCCTGACGCGACAAAACGTCTGTCCATATCGCTACTGTTTGCGTTGCTGCCGCTGCTCTTCTTCGTTCCTTTTTTTCGGTACGCGCGGTTTGCCTTGTTCCTGTGGGGCAGGGAGCCCATCCGTGAAAAAGAACATCAGCTTCAAGGTGTCCCAAAAGGATGGGGTAGAGATGGGAATGGGGTTACCTGACAAATAGACCTCCGGTCTAAAGTGGCTGGTCAAGATTGACTGCCTTGTCCCACCGTACTCTTTTAAATGACCTTAAACGGTGCCCTTGAAAAATAGACACCAGCCATGTTGGCGCAGCTGTGGCCGAGATCAGTCGATGAAACCGAGGTCACGCAGCGCTTCGGTTTCCTGGGTGTACTCAGCGTCCTCGATCAGCAGCACGCCGTCGGGCCCATATACATTGCGCTGGGGCGCGCCCATCACTTGCTCAATGCGTTCGACTTTGTAGCCGTGCCGCTCCCAGATTTCGGTTGTGTTTATGCGTGTCATAGGTTCACTGTACTCAAACGAAAGCGCTGCTAGCAAGGCTTTCGTTTGAACCCCGGATGCGCTCCGGGTGGCGGCGCATATCTCCCACTGTCACTGGCTTGCGCTTCGCTCTGGCAGCTTTATGCAGATCACTATCTGCGCCGGTTAGCACCATCCACCGCTTCGGGGCGGCAGAGTCGCGGCGCGTTCCGGAAAGTCATCGGGGCGCAGCGTGTCTCACGACGTGCATTGAATCTCTGGCTTTTTAAGGACCTGAGGTGCTGGCTCGATCACTTGGCACCCAGCGCAGCGGTTTGGCGGCGTTGGATCGAATATTAGGACTAGCTAAGAATAAAATCAATAGGAGTGGCTAATTATTTTTTTTTTAAGGACTAGCTACCTATGCTTCGTGGGCCTAATCGCATAGACGAAAAAAAGCCCGCTCTAGGCGGGCTATGTGTACCGAGGCGGTGGTTACTTCTCGGCAACCTGTCCGCAGCTCTTGGCGGATCTGGCCAGTTGCAGTTGAGAAAGCCTTTTTTGGGCAGCCTCCATCGCAGCACTCTTTTCCATGGTGTTGCCAATTCCAAAATCACCCAGGAAAGACAAGACCGAGCGGCCATCGAACTGGCTTTCCTTCTCCACATGATCAAGATAGCCATGAACTTTGGCTGTCTCCAGCTCAATCTCGCGGCAGGTCATTGTTTGCTGCTCGAATGTAGTCAGCTCGCCTTGGCGGCCATAGTTCTTTGTTGCACATCCAGACATGGTCGCAACAGCAGCGGCAATCAATAGAAATTTCTGCATACATCTCCCATAGTTACTAAGGGGAATCGTATCAGAGTGTTTCACCGGAGGGCTTTGGAATTGGCCAGGTTGAATTTGCTACGCCCTCTGACGGGGCCAGGAATGCGGACACATCTCTACAGTCGCTTCCCGTTCCATGCCCACACTACGCGCCCGACAACATCCACTTGGTGATCACCATTGAGAGTCTGAACAGTTTTTGCGCTGGGGTTGTCGCTGGTCACCTGCAGCTTCCCATCAAATGTCGGTGTGACACGTTTGATGAAATTGCGATCGTTTGCGCGCAACACATATACACCCTCTCGAGAACTGGGGTCGCGCGCACCGATACCGGTATCAACTAACAGGACATCCCCGTCGGTGAACGTTGGTGCCATGCTGTCCCCGTAAGCGTGGATGAAGCGCAACTCTTGGGGGTTCTGCGGCCTGATTTGCTGATTAATCCAGTGCGGCGAGAGAGCCAAGTCACCCACGATGACATCTGACTCTAGCAATTCGGAGCCTGGGCCCATGCTGCCGCAGTTCGACAAGAGAGGGACGATCACAGCATCGGGTGCGTGATACATGGGCACTGCGCCATAGGCCGATAGAGCACGAGCGTTGACGTCGGCATCGTGACCATGAATCTGATGTTGAGCATCTCCACGCGCGCCAACCATCAAGCCGTCGCCCGTCGCAAGCCACTGCTGATTAACTCCAAGCGCCGATGCAGCCTTCAGCAAATTCTCGCCACGCAGAAATTTTGACTTTCCATTGAGCCATCCATGCACGCTGGGTGGCTTCACATCGCACGCGCGTGCCAGGTCAGCCTGGGATAGCTTGGCGTGCTCCATGGCGATAGATAGTCGGTCTGCAAGTGTCATTAGGAAAGGCTAACAGGTTGAGTATTCGGAGTGGCTATTGACATGTGATTAGCGACTCCTAATAATTGAGACATGAACACATCCGCAACCAAGGTAATTGACGCGCTCGGCGGGACGTTTGCCGTCGCACGGATCTTTGACATCAAGCCCCCCAGCGTCAGCGACTGGAAGAAGGATGGAATTCCTCGCGCTCGGGTGATGTATCTGAAGGCTGCATATCGCAAAGCACTGGCCGGAATCGACTTGGCAGAGGCTACAGCCGCGCATCGCCCGCGACCATCCGGCCATGAGCTGGCGCAGCCATGCCGTCATGCTGAGTGAGACCAAGCCTCTATGTCAGAGCGGGGAGAGCTCCGGCGGCGCATGTGCGATGCACATATCCAACTGCGCACTCCATTTTGATTCTGTCAAAAAGGCTGCCGCACCTTCTGGCCGCTGGTGACTTATGTGCGTGATGTTCACAGCAATAGGTGCTCCAAGCAGTTCCTCTAGAGCCTTTTTTATTGTCTCTTCGATCTCCGTAGCGGAGTGATCTTTGAAAGATGTAGCCATGAATGCTCCTGAATTTCTGAATAGCCCGCGCTCCAAGGCAATGGGGCTGCTGACTAGCTGTAGTGAGATTTTTGGCCATGCAGCCTTTACATCTGCCAAGCCGATGCAATTGTTCTTCATGGCAGTCGGCTGCGACGATGAAGCAGTTGTAGTGCAGGCACTTTTTGAGTGGCTGAAGACCGGTCGCAGGTTCCCCGCACCTGCCGACATCCGGGAACTAATAGCTGAGCTGGCGCAGCCATCCACCTCAACCAAGGAGGTGGAGTGATGTCACTTATCGAAGACTTGGGCTTTACAGACGGGACAGGCAAGTCCGTTGTCGGTACCCATGAACCAAGTGCGCTGGAGCACAACAGATCTGCCAATGGAGAAGCAGGGCTGGCAGACATAGTGGGGCGCCTCATCGATTCCTGGCTCTGCGGCCCCAGCGGGGTTGTTGGCGGGATTGCTGCGCAGCGCAACTGCACCGCTAGCGAGCGTGACCAGCGTGTATTTGCCGCGCTCATCGATGGTTGCCTTCAGTTCCAGATTTTCCTTTTGCAACTTGGCCAGATCCGATTGGAGCTGCAAAAGAGCGGTGTTGTGAGCGAGGAGTCCCTCCTGCGCCTTGAGCAACTGCTCCAACAGGGCAGAGGTCTTTTCGTTGATCAGGGCGGCGTCGCGGGTTGCACTCAATCCCTTGGCGATGTCTCTTGCCGCGGAGATTGAAGCAGTAATGCCGCCGATTGCTGTCCAGTCCATTTTCTTGTCCGCCCTCTCTGGTGTTGGTTGTGTAGGAGCTTCCAGCATAGCCCAGGGTGCGGCGGGCACCTTTTCCTCTCTTCTGGCCTGTTTTCGTTTGCATGCAGGCAGTGTCTTTCTCGGCGGCACAGCCCGCAACGTCCTTTTTCTCGGAGTCCGGACGACATGAATGCTCTTGATGCACTGCGACGCATGGTCGCCAACTACCCGGGCGGCCGTGCTGCTTTAGCTACCCGTCTGAATAAATCCGATGAAGTTCTGCGCAAGGAGCTGAGCGGCGTTTCTCCGAGCCACAAGATGGGCCTCGCTGACGCTGAAGAGATTGCGTCTATGTGCCGTGAGGCGGGTAGCGCTGAAGCGCATGCCTTGGGCACGGTCTTCTCATTCAACGCCGGCATGCTGGCGCTGCCCGAGGCCCAGCCTGGTGCTGAAAAGTGCCTCTCCAAATCCGCAGCCATCGCTGTGCGTGAATGCGCCGACGTTCTGATGGCAACCACGATGGCGAAGGCCGACAACAACGTCAGCGACAACGACAAGCGCGTGGTGCAGCGTGAGATCGCCGAGGCCGTGGCTGCGTTACTCGCTGTTCAGCAGTCCCTGGATGCAGAGCACGCAGCAGATAACGCGAGGTCAGAACGATGAGCAAGCTCCCATGGTTCCGAACCTACACGCGGATGGTCGATGACGACAAGCTCAAGCTGCTGGCCTTTGAGGATCGCTGGCACTTTGTTGCCCTGCTGTGCCTCAAGGGTGAAGGGCTGCTGGACAAAGGCGACGCCCCTGCGCTGCTGATGCGCAAAGTGGCCGTGAAGCTGGGTCTGGATGTGCGCAGCCTGGAAGAGGTGGCCCGCCGCCTGGCTGAGGTTGGACTGATTGAACAGGCCACCCTGCAGCCCTCCAAGTGGGCCGCTTTGCAGATGCGCAGCGACACCGACACCACTGCAGCGGAGCGCAAACGCCGCCAGCGCCAGCGCAAAAAAGATGCTGTTTCAGAGGGAGAAGAGGGCGGTCACGATGAGGTCACGGATGAGTCACGCGTGACGGGTACGGATGTCACGCGTACAGATACAGATATAGATACAGATAAAGAAGAGACAGTTAACTATTCAAAGGCTGTAGGTGCTGCTGACCGTGACACTTCGCCTCCGGCTCAGCCAGAAGAGGCGAAGGGAAGGGGCAAGACAGCGACAGGAACACGTCTGCCCGAAGACTGGAAGCTGCCCAAGAGCTGGGGTGACTGGGCCATTGCCGAACATGCCGGCCTGACCGAGGAAGAGGTGCGCCGCCAGGCCGCGATGTTTGCCGACCACTGGCGCGCCAAGGCGGGCAAGGACGGGCGCAAGGCTGACTGGGGCGCCACCTGGCGCAACTGGATCCGCCGAGCCACCGAAATGCCCGCAGCGCGCCGTCCATCCATGGCACCTGCGTCCGCAGCAGCCGGCAAATACGCCGGTGCCGGCAAGGCCATCTTTGAAGGGATTGAGCTATGAGAAGCAGCCACGAAATCTCCAGCCTGGCATCTCGTGCCGTGCACAGCGCCGGACAGCAGCAAGGCCATCTGGCGCCGCGCCCCGAAGCATCGCAGCGCATCCGCAAGCTGTTTGTGGTGCTGCAGGGCGCCTACGGCACAGCATTCCTGGCCAAGTTCAGCTCCGGCGAACTGAACGAACGCCGTGAGGACAAAGGGGTGCGGGCTGCGCAGCTGGTTTGGGATGCGGACTTGGCGAAGTTCACGGATGACGTGATCGAGGCAGCTTTCCAGAGCATCAAGCGCGAATGCCCGGAGTTTCCGCCGAGCCTCCCCCAGTTTGAAAAGGTCTGCGAGGCCCTGACGCCCCGCAAGACCTACTTTGAAGAGAGCGGCCTGCTGGCGCTGCCCGCGCCCAAGGTGGAGCGCCTGCTGGACGTACCGTTCGAGCTCAAGGGTGACGACAAGGACTGGGCTCGAAAGATCATTGCTCGCATCAATCATGGCGATCAAACAGTGACGCGCCACTCCCGCATGGCAGCGATGGATGCCCTGGGCATGAACAAACAGCACGGGGGTGTGCATTGATGCTTGCAAAGCGTTCTGGCCACAAGTACGGCAACAGGAAGGTCATCACGGCGGATGGCACCAAGTTCGACAGCTTGGCCGAGTTGAACCGCTGGGGTCACTTGAAAATGCTGCAGCGTGCCGGCCACATCAGTGAGTTGCGCCGGCAGGTGGTGTTCGAGATGGTCCCGTCGGTGAAGTTTGCTGGCGCTGGGCGCGCCCGGCCCGCCATTCGCTATATCGCAGACTTCGTGTACCTGGAGAAGGGCACAGAGGTGATTGAGGATGTGAAGGGCGTGGAGACCCCTGAATTCAAGATCAAGCGCCATCTGATGAAGGCTCTGCTGGGGCGGGAAGTGCGGGTGATCAAATGACCCAGGCACTGAATCCCACATTCTTTGGCAAGGTCGTGCCGCTGGCCGGTCTGCGCAAGCCGCCCAGTACCTCGCGCATCACGCGGCTGGTGTGGCCGACCTATGACCGCCTGAGCGATGGCCGCTACCTGATCGAGCACTGGATGGAGAACCGATGCTGCAACCGGGTGCAGGTGGGCAGCAGCATGGTCTGCGTGGTCGATGACTACGGCAGCCTGGTGGCAGTTGAGGACAGGGGGCGCGCATGGTGGTGAAGCGCATCTACATCGCCGGGCCCATGAGCGGCCTGCCCGAGTTCAACTACTCGGCCTTTCATGCTGCAGCTGCTGTGCTGCGCGCCCAGGGGCACCACGTTGAGAACCCTGCGGAGAACCCCCGGCCCGCCTGCGGTACATGGCAGGGCTACATGCGTATGTCGCTGCGCCAGATCGCAGCCTGCGACTGCCTCTACATGCTGCCCGGCTGGCGCGGATCCCGTGGCGCCCGCATCGAGCATGGGCTGGCGCTGGATTTGGGCCTGGAGGTGCATGACTTTCAGGAGGCGGCATGCTGATGCGCCGCACCCCGCTCAAGCCCGGCAAGGGTTTCAAGTCTCGCGGCACATGGGCTGGCGCAGGGCTCCGTGATGAGCAGGACGAGGGCCACCACTTCGAGACCGGCCAGGCCAGCAGTCGTGAGCAGCGGCTGCAGGAGCGTGCCCAGCGCCAGCTGGAGAGCGCCCGGGCCACGGCAGAGATGGTGCCAGCCAGTGTGGTGATGGTTCCCGGCGCTGGCGCCACGGGCGTTGCAGTGCGCAAGGAGAAGGTCCTCGAGAGCGAGCCCTACCGCCGTCTTGTCGCGCAGTTGCCATGCATGTGGTGCGGTATTGAGGGTTACAGCCAGCACGCCCACCTCAATTACGGCAAGGGCCTGGGACTGAAGACGGACGACCGAACGGGGTTCCCGCTCTGCTGCAGCCGTCCTGGCATTGAGGGCTGCCATGTGGCCTATGACAACTACCGGCTGCTCGAGAGTGGGGGGCGCGAGGCCCACCGCGAGTACGGCCTGGAGGCCGGGCGCTTTACGCGCGAGCAGGTTCTGAAGGCTGGCCTGTGGCCGGCCTCATTGTCGAGATGGGTCGAGTCCCGGTCTCAGGCAGATGAGCACAACAAGCAGGAGAGAGCATTGAGCAGCACAGCAACACAGCAGATCGACATAGGCGAAGCGAGCCCCGTAGTGAATGAGATCCTGCAAGAGTGGCACCAGTGGTGCTCGAACACCAGAGTGGGGTCTGGCTACGGGAATAGGTCGGTGTCCTGCAGCCTTGGCCCTGGAGGCGGCGGCGTGTGGGAGGTCGCAGATCTGGAGGCTGTGGATGCCGTGATCGACGCAATCCCGCAACCACACCGCACGGCAATCTCTTTCATGGCCCGCAACCTGGCCTGCCGCGCCCAAGTCTGGAGCAGCCCGCGCCTGCCAACACGGCGGGAGGAACTGCAGGTGCTGCTACTGGAGGCCCGCAACATGCTCACGCGCGGGCTCATCGCAAAAGGCGTGCTCTGATGCTTGACGCCCCACAATTTTTTGGCAGAATACGAAGCGGACCGGGATAACTGCGTCCAAAATTTCCGAAGCCTCAGCCTAGCCGCTGGGGCTTTTTCGTTTGTCTCCTTGCTGGCCGAAAGCCGGCATCTGCTGCCTGGTTCGCCTCGGCGGCTTTTTTATTCCCGGTTCGCTGCCACCGAGCACGCCCGACGATCACGCACATTGCTTCAGGGGCGGATCACTCGGTGGCGTCACCTAGTTCTGCGGCAAACAACAGAAAGGGCCTACTAAGTAGGCCCTTCACTCACTGAAACTTGCCGATAGAAGAGGGTGTAAATGAACTTCAGTCGTGATCTCTCTCTGGATGGAGCTTCTGATGAGTGATTCCATTCTGATCTTTTGGTGCAGGAGGTCGCTAGGTGTTATCCCTTGCGTGTTTTGTGGAGATGTGCATCGCAAAGGCGATGCGGCATCCGGGAGAGGTTGGTAATGCCTCAGCGTCCTAACAAGCCTTGTCGCCATCGAGGCTGCAACATCCTGTCGCGCTCGCCGTCGGGGTTCTGCGATGCCCATCAGTCCGAAGCCAGCGGCTGGAATCATCCGAGGCGTGAGTCAGCCAAGGCGCGTGGCTATGACTATGCATGGCAAAAGATTCGAGAGTGGGTGATGCAACGCGACACGGGCTTGTGTCAGCCATGTCTCAAGCTCGGTGCGGTGTCGGCCGCGCAAGAGGTCGATCACATTGTCTCGAAGGCCCAGGCAAAGCGGTTGGGCTGGACCCGAGAACAGGTAGACGCAAGAGAAAACCTGCAGGCGATCTGCAAGGCTTGTCACTCCGTCAAAACGGCGCGTGAGTCACAGGGGTTGTTCACCTCGCTCTTGGTCTGATCGCCTCGCCGGAAGGCTGCAACGTGCCGCTTGGGTGGTTCCTGGCAGGGAGGGGGAGGGTCGAAACCAGGGCACCACCGCCCTCTAGACCGACCGGTTCGTCGAATTTTTACGCCCGCGAAATATGAAATTTAACTGGAGGCCCGATGGCAGGTGCTGCTGGGCGCTCTGGCCGTCGCCCCAAACCTACGGCAAAGAAGCTGCTAGCTGGTAATCCAGGCAAGCGTGCTCTCAATCAAGCTGAACCGGACTTCGAACTAGTTCTGAATATCGATTGCCCCGACTGGATGGGAGACAACGGCCGGATGCTCTGGGAAGCCGTGGCGCCTCAGTTGTGCAAGGAGCGCATTTTGGCAGCGACAGATATTCAGAACCTCGAGGTGTACTGCTCCGCTTATGACCAGTTTCGGATGGCCCAGGCGGATATTGCCCAGAACGGAGTGACGGTCTCTGGAGCCATGGGCGGCGTGATCAAGAACCCCGCAGCGACAGCCCTCAAAGAGGCGACGGCCATGATGGCCAGCTATGGCGGGATGCTGGGGCTGGACCCGTCTAGTCGCCAGCGAATGATGGGGACAGGCAAGAAGAAGCAGAGCGACAACCCATTTGCAGGGGTCATCAATGGCTAAATATCCGGCGGTGGATGCAGCCAATAAGTTTGCCAAGGCCGTTGTTGCCGGCAAGATCCCGGCGTGTCGATATGTCCGGCAGGCCTGCCAGCGTCATCTGGATGATCTGCTGGCCAGCAAAAGCAAGACTTACCCCTACGAGTTCGATGCGAAGGAGGCGCAGAAGAAGATCGCTCTGATTGAGCTACTGCCGCACACCAAGGGCGAATGGGGCTTCAAGCGCCAGTTGATCACTTTGGAGCCGTGGCAGAAGTTCGGTCTGGCTTGCACCTTTGGATGGAAGCGCAAAAAGGATGGTCTTCGCCGCTTTCGTGAAAGCTACTGGGAGGTCAATCGCAAGAACGGTAAGAGCGTTATCGCCGCAGGTGTGGGCCTGGCCATGTTTGCGGCCGACAACGAGTTTGGCGCCGAGGTTTACTCTGGGGCGACCACAGAAAAGCAGGCATGGGAGGTGTTTAGGCCGGCGCGACTGATGGCAATGCGATCACCCATGTTGCTGGAGGCTGCGGGCATCGAGGTCAATGCCTCCAACCTGAACAAGCCAGGCGACGGCAGTCGCTTTGAGCCCATCATTGGCAACCCCGGTGACGGCGCCAGTCCCTCATGCTCCATCGTGGACGAGTACCACGAGCACGATAGTGATGCGCTCTACACCACCATGCTCACGGGCATGGGCGCGCGCAAACAGCCTCTGATGTTCATCATCACCACGGCTGGCTACAACATCGAAGGCCCGTGCTACGACAAACGCCGCGAAGTGGTGGAGATGCTCGACGGCACCGTTCCCAACGACGAGCTGTTTGGCTGGATCTGGACCGTTGATCCAGAGGATGACTGGAAAGATCCAAAGGTGCTGGCCAAGGCCAACCCCAATATCGGCGTGTCGGTCTATCAGGAGTACTTGGAAAGCCAGCAGCGAAGGGCCATCCAGCAGGCACGCTTCACCAACACCTTCAAAACCAAGCACCTGGGTCTCTGGGTAACGGCCAAAGCCGGTTACTTCAACATGACCCAGTGGGAGGCGTGTGAGGATGAAACGCTGAACCTGGCGGATTTCGAGGGCCAGTCTGTGGTGTTGTCGTTCGACTTGGCTCGCAAGTTGGACATGAATAGCATGGCCCGGCTGTTCTGGCGCGACATTGACGGTAAACGCCATTACTACAGCATTGCGCCGCGCTTTTGGGTGCCAGAGGATACGGTCCACAACAGCGACAACCGGCGGATGGCCGAGCGCTTGCAGAAGTGGGTCAACACAGGACACCTGCTGACCACCGACGGTGCCGAGATTGACTACCGCGAAATTCTGGAAGAAGCCAAGGATGCTGCAAGGCTCAATCCTGTCGAAGCTTCGCCCATGGATCCGCACGGGGCTACCAACCTGGCACATCAGCTTGATGACGAAGGCTTGCTGCCGATCACCATCGTGCAGAACTACACCAACATGAGCGATCCGATGAAGGAGCTGGAGGCCGCCATCATGTCAGGGCGCTTTCATCACGACGGCAACCCGCTCATGAGCTGGTGCATGGGTAATGTGATCGGCAAGCACCTGGTCGGCAATGACGACATCGTGCGCCCTATCAAGCAAGGCAACGACAACAAGATTGACGGAGCCGTAGCACTGATCATGGCGATTGGTCGCGCAATGCCTGGCAAGCAGGCCGAGCAAGAGGCCAGCATCTA
>NZ_BBXH01000033.1:0-54701 GCF_001010305.1 Comamonas sp. E6 | reverse complement strand
ATCTACCGAAGCCCAACATTGTACAACGTTGTTTGCTGCGATGGATGAATTGTAGCGCAGTTCTGAGCCCTCCCAGAAAAAACGCCACAATTTTCACAAACAAGCATCAATGCTTGATGGCCGCCTCTACCGGCTTGGCATCGGTGGACGCCACGGCAGCTACAGCTTCCTCAGTCAAAGGATCCGGCACGCGCTCCAGCGCCACCTTGAGAACCTGATCGATCCATTTCACAGGAACGATTTCCAGACCGCTCTTCACATTATCGGGAATGTCCTGCAAATCCTTGGCATTCTCTTCAGGAATGAGCACGGTCTTGATGCCACCACGCAGAGCAGCCAGCAGCTTTTCCTTGAGGCCGCCGATCGCCGTGACTTCACCGCGCAAGGTGATTTCACCGGTCATGGCCACATCAGCTCGCACGGGAATGCCAGTGAGAGCCGAGACAAAAGCTGTCGTCATCGCTGCACCGGCGCTGGGGCCATCCTTGGGCGTAGCGCCGTCAGGCACGTGCACATGAATGTCCTTTTTCTCGAAGGCTTCATCCTTGATGCCAAGCAGACGAGCGCGGCTGCGCACCACGGTGCGAGCAGCTTCGACCGACTCCTTCATCACATCGCCCAGAGAGCCTGTGCGCGTAATGACACCCTTGCCTGGCATGGTGGCGGCTTCGATGGTCAGCAGATCGCCGCCGACTTCGGTCCAGGCCAGACCCACAACCTGCCCCACCTGATTGGCATGCTCGGCACGGCCATAGCTGAACTTGCGCACGCCCAGATATTCATTGAGGTTGTCGGCATTCACCTCCACCTTGGGCTGAAGCTTGCCAAGTTGCAAGCCCTTGACCACCTTGCGGCAAATCTTGGACAGCTCGCGCTCAAGCGAACGCACGCCCGCTTCGCGGGTGTAGTAACGCACGATGTCACGAATCGCGGCTTCGGTCACTTCCAGCTCGCCGTCCTTCACGCCGTTGTTGGTGATCTGCTTGGGCAGCAGATAGCGGATGGCAATATTGGTCTTTTCGTCTTCGGTATAGCCCGACAGACGAATCACCTCCATGCGATCCAGCAAGGCCGAAGGAATGTTCATGGAGTTGGAGGTCGCCACAAACATCACGTCGGACAGGTCGAAGTCGACCTCCACGTAGTGGTCACCAAACTTGTTGTTCTGTTCGGGGTCCAGCACTTCCAGCAGCGCGCTCGAAGGATCGCCACGGAAGTCCATGCCCAGCTTGTCGATTTCGTCCAGCAGGAACAGGGGATTGCGCGTACCGACCTTCTCCAGGCTCTGCAGTACCTTGCCAGGCATGGCGCCGATATAGGTACGGCGGTGACCGCGAATTTCCGCCTCGTCTCGCATGCCGCCCAGCGCCATGCGCACGTACTTGCGACCTGTGGCCTTGGCAATGGACTGACCCAGCGAGGTCTTGCCCACGCCGGGAGGACCCACCAGACACAGAATGGGCGCCTTGACCTTGTCCACACGCTGCTGCACAGCAAGATACTCGAGAATGCGGTCCTTGACCTTTTCCAGGCCAAAGTGATCTTCGTTCAGCACTTCCTCGGCATTCGCCAGATTGTGCTTGATCTTGGTCTTCTTGCTCCAGGGCAGTCCAGTCAGCACTTCGATGTAGTTGCGCACCACCGAAGCTTCAGCCGACATGGGCGACATCAGCTTGAGCTTCTTGAGCTCGGCCTCAGCCTTTTTGCGAGCATCGGCAGGCATCTTGGCGAGCTTGATCTTTTTCTCGATCTCCTCGATGTCGGCACCATCCTCACCCTCGCCCAGCTCCTTCTGGATGGCCTTGACCTGCTCATTCAGATAGAAGTCGCGCTGATTTTTCTCCATCTGGCGCTTGACGCGACCACGGATGCGCTTGTCGACGTTGAGGATGTCAACCTCGCGCTCGAGTTGCTCGAACAGGTTTTCCAGACGCTCCTTGATGTCCACCAGATCCAGCACCGCCTGCTTGCTCTCGAGCTTGAGAGGCAGGTGCGCCGCAATGGTGTCGGTCAGACGACCGGCATCATCGATGCTGGCGATCGAAGTCAGGATTTCCTGAGGAATTTTCTTGTTGAGTTTGACGTACTGGTCAAACTGCTGGGTCACGGCACGGCGCAACGCTTCGATTTCGCTTTGCTCATGGGCATCGCCTTCGGGCTCCACAGGCGTCACAGATGCCGTGAAGTGAGACTCTTCGTCGGCAACCTGCTTGACCAGCGCGCGCTGCTGGCCTTCCACCAGCACCTTCACGGTGCCGTCGGGCAGCTTGAGCATCTGCAAGATGGTGGAGACACAGCCCACATCAAACATGTCTTCCGCTGCAGGCTCGTCCTTGGAGGCCGTCTTCTGCGCCACCAGCATGATGCGACGGTCGCCTTCCATGGCCAGCTCCAGAGCCTTGATGCTCTTGGCACGCCCCACGAACAGCGGAATCACCATATGCGGAAACACCACTACATCGCGCAGCGGCAGCAGTGGCAGGTCCAGCTCGGTAGAAGGCAAAGGGGTTTGTCCAGACATAGGTATCCTCGGTTTCTCAGCGGAAGATGGTCCGCTTACCGGTGTATTTCAACCCCTGGGGGCAAATTGTTTTTGCCGCCTCAGGGGCATTGCCTTTCAGCCGCAGGCGACAAAGCGAGCCCATTGGAGGGCCCGCCTTGCACGCAAGCACAGTATCAGGCCTTTTTGGCCGCTTCGCGGTAAACCAGCAGCGGCTCCTTGCCGTCTTCAATGGTGGCTTCTTCCACCACTACCTTTTCCACATTCTCGGCGGTTGGCAACTCGAACATGGTGCTGATCAGTGCCTGCTCGACGATGGAGCGCAGGCCACGGGCACCGGTCTTGCGAGCCAGGGCCTTGCGGGCAATCGCCTTCAGGGCCGCGGGGCGTATCTCCAACTCCACACCCTCCATGGCCAGCAGCTTGCTGTACTGCTTGACCAGCGCATTCTTGGGCTCGGTCAGGATCTGTACCAGTGCGTCTTCGCTGAGTTCGGCCAGCGCCGTCACCACGGGCATACGCCCAACCAGCTCGGGGATGATGCCGAACTTGATCAGATCCTCAGGCTCGATCTCGAGGAACATCTCCGAGATGGAGCGCTGCTTCTTGCTCTTGACGGTAGCGCCAAAGCCTATGCCCGAAGCCTCGGTGCGGTTCTCGATGACTTTCTCCAGTCCCGCGAACGCGCCGCTGCAGATGAACAGGATATTGGTGGTGTCGATCTGCAGAAAGTCCTGGTTCGGATGCTTGCGTCCGCCCTGGGGAGGAATGCTGGCCATCGTGCCTTCGATCAGCTTGAGCAGCGCCTGCTGCACGCCCTCGCCCGATACGTCGCGCGTGATGCTGGGGTTGTCCGACTTCCGGGAGATCTTGTCGATTTCATCGATGTAGACAATGCCACGCTGAGCACGCTCGACGTCGTACTCACAGCTTTGCAGCAGCTTCTGAATGATGTTCTCGACGTCCTCGCCCACATAGCCAGCCTCGGTCAGCGTGGTGGCATCGGCCATCACGAATGGCACATTGAGCTGACGCGCCAGCGTTTGGGCCAGCAAGGTCTTACCCGAACCCGTGGGACCGATCAGCAAGATATTGCTCTTGCTGAGCTCCACATCGTCCTTGCCAGCCTTGTCCTTGTGGTTCAGGCGCTTGTAGTGGTTGTAGACCGCCACGGCCAGCGTGCGCTTGGCCTGCTCCTGACCGATCACATAGTTGTCGAGATTGGCCTTGATTTCGGCGGGCGTAGGCAGATCGCCGCGACCTTCCTTGGCATCGGCGGCAGGCTGTTCGTCGCGAATGATCTCATTGCACAAGTCGATGCACTCGTCGCAGATGAACACGGACGGGCCGGCGATCAGCTTCTTGACCTCGTGCTGGCTTTTGCCGCAGAAGGTGCAATACAAATTCTTTTCGGTGGAAGAGCCTTTTTTATCGGCCATGGGGGCTGTGCCTCGTTACGAAAAAACGAAAATTAATGATAACCAAAGACAAGGCGGCGTAGGCCATCAGGGACAAACGCCGCCGAGCAAGTCCCGGGAGCCAGTCAGCAACTCCCAGGTTTTTCATTGCCAGCACCCGCAATCCCAATCAGACATGGGACTCGGTGCTATGTATTTCAGGAACGCTTGCTGATTACCTGGTCAACCAGGCCGTATTCCTTAGCCTCATCGGCGGAAAGGAAATAGTCGCGCTCGGTGTCGTTCTGAATCTTTTCCAGGGGCTGGCCGGTACGCTCGGCGAGTATTTTGTTCAGGCGCTCGCGGGTCTTGATGATTTCGCGGGCATGAATTTCGATTTCGGTCGCCTGACCACGTGCACCGCCCAGAGGCTGGTGAATCATGACCTGGGCATTGGGCAGTGCATAGCGCTTGCCCTTGGCTCCGGCCGACAGCAGGAAAGCGCCCATGCTCGCCGCCATGCCGGTGCACAGCGTCGAGACATCAGGCTTGATGAAGTTCATGGTGTCAAAAATCGCCATGCCTGCCGTCACGCTGCCGCCGGGGGAGTTGATATAGAAGGAAATGTCCTTGTCAGGATTTTCGCTTTCCAGGAACAACAACTGGGCTACCACCAGGTTGGCGGTCTGATCGTTAACCTCGCCCACCAGGAAAATCACGCGCTCCTTGAGCAGACGCGAATAAATGTCATAGGAGCGCTCACCGCGACCCGACTGTTCAATGACCATGGGCACCATGCCCAAACCCAATGTATCCAATGCGCTCATGTTTTCTCCAGTGCTATGCGCCTACTGTAGCCGCATTCTGAAAAGAAAATGGGGCTTGCGCGCAAAAGCACAAGCCCCGCAATTCAAGTTATCGGAACTTGCCTAGGGCAAGCACCGATAAAAGGTTCAGCCCTTAGGCCTGACCCATCAGCTCGTCGAAGGAAACGGCCTTGTCGGTGACCTTGGCCTTGGCCAGAACGAAATCGGTGACGTTGTTTTCGATCACAACGGCCTCCACTTCGGCCAGACGGTTGCGGTCGCCGAAGTACCAGCGCACCACGTCTTCGGGCTTCTCGTAGCTGGAAGCCAGCTCTTCGACATGAGCCTTGATCTGCTCGGCAGTGGCTTGCAGGTTGTTGGTCTTGACCAGCTCGGCCACCACCAGGCCCAGACGCACGCGACGCTCGGCTTGGGGCAGGAAGATGTCTTCAGGGATTTCAGCCTTGGCTGCGTCCTTGATGCCGCGCTGTTCCAGTTCGGCGCGCGCGCCTTCCAGCAGACGGCCCACTTCAGCCTGCACGGAAGCCTTGGGCAGATCCAGCTCGGCCACGGACACCAGAGCGTCCATCACGGCTTGCTTGTTGCGGCCTTGAACGCGGAACTTCACTTCGCGCTCCAGGTTCTTCTTGATGTCGTCGCGCAGGGCTTCGACGGAGCCGCCTTCCACGCCCAGGGTCTTGACGAACTCTTCGTTCACTTCGGGCAGGTTGGGAGCTTCCACCTTCTTGACGGTCACCAGGAAGTCGGCAGTCTTGCCGGCCACGTCGGCGCCGTGGTAGTCAGCAGGGAAAGCCAGGGGGAAAGTCTTGGACTCGCCGGCCTTCATGCCGCGGGTTGCGTCTTCGAATTCCTTGAGCATCTGGCCTTCGCCGACCAGGAACTGGAAGTCTTCAGCCTTGCCGCCGGAGAAAGTCTCGCCGTCGATCTTGCCTTCGAAGTCCACGGTCACGCGGTCGCCGTCCGCAGCTGCTTCACCGGCAGCGCGCTCGGTGAAGGTGCGACGCTGCTTGCGCAGAATGTCCACGGTCTTGTCGATGGCTGCATCGTCCACGCTGGTGGACAGCTTCTCCACTTCGGCTGCAGTCAGATCGCCGATCTTGACTTCGGGCATGACTTCGAACACAGCATCGAATTGTGCTTCGCCTTCGGGAGCGCCTTCCTTCTCGGTGATCTTGGGCTGACCAGCAACGCGCAGATCGGCTTCGTTCACGGCAGCGGCAAAAGCCTCGCCCACCTTGTCGTTCAGCACTTCGTATTGCACGGAGTAGCCATAACGCTGAGCCACAACGCTCATGGGCACCTTGCCAGGACGGAAGCCGTCCATCTTCACGGTGCGTGCCACCTTCTTCAGGCGAGCATCAACTTCAGACTGGATCGCAGACAGGGGCACGCTCAGCGTGATCTTGCGCTCGAGCTTTTCAAGAGTTTCAACGTTAACGGCCATGATTTTTCCTAAGAGGGATGAGGACCGTGCAGATTGCCAAGCAACCCGCACCGTATTGCGCAAAGTCACAGTGCGCGCATACCCAACGACATGCGGCACCACAAATTTCCAGAGCCTGCCCCGGTCATTTGCCCCAGCGTCTGGCGCCAGGCATTTGCTCAAATCAGGAACAGGCGAAGCCGACCATTATAACGAGGCGCCGCGCAGGCTCCGCCATCGCCCTACAGGGGTTTGCCTTAAAAGCTGACGCCGCGCCTGCAAAGCAGGGCAGGAAAAGAAAAAGCCCGTAACGGCTTGGGGTTACGGGCTTGAGGCAGCATGGACTGCCAATGTCTGGTGCGCGGAGCCGGACTCGAACCGGCACGGTGTTGCCACCGTCAGGACCTAAACCTGGTGCGTCTACCAATTTCGCCACCCGCGCGGTCAGCAATGCGCAAATTTACGCTTACTGAGGTCAAGACGCAGATTCTAGCCGCAAAATTGGCGGTCTTTCTTTCAGAACAGGCTCAGGCCGTGTCCTTTCTGATGCGGAAAGCCGCCGCATACATGGCGGGCAAGGCCAGCAGGGTCAGCACGGTCGCCACAATCAGACCGCCCATGATGGCCACAGCCATGGGGCCCCAGAACACGCTGCGCGACAGCGGAATCATCGCCAGTACGGCAGCCGCTGCAGTCAGCACGATGGGGCGCAGGCGATGCACGGCAGCTTCCACAATCGCATCCCATGCCGGCACGCCCTGGGCACGTCCGCTCTCGATCTGATCGATCAGGATGACCGAATTGCGCTGAATCATGCCCATCAAGGCCACAACGCCCAGCAGAGCCACAAAGCCAAAGGGGCGATTCAGCAGCAGCAAGGCCGCAGCCACACCAGGGATGCCCAGCGGGCCGGTGATAAACACCAGCAGCGAACGGCTGACGCTGCGCAACTGCAACATCAGCAGGGTGAAGGTCAGGAAAAGCAGCACCGGGACTCCTGCCACGATCGCACCCGACCCCTTGGAACTTTCCTCCACGGCACCGGCCACTTCGATGCGATAGCCGGTGTCGCCCGCAGCATGCCAGCCAGCCTCCATCTTGCGCAACTGCGGCAACAGCTCGTTGGTCAGCGTTGCACCTTGCAGGCCTTCGCGCACATCGCCTTGAACGGTAATCGCGAAGTTGCGCTTTTCGCGCCACATCACACCCGGCTCCCAGACCATGACGGGCTTGGCTATCTGCGTGAGCGGAATGGACTGCCCGTTTGCCGTTGTGACATAGACACCCGCGATATCGGTAATTGCATCGCGGTCCTGCTTGGGCGGGCGCATCACGATATCGATCAGCTTGTCGCCTTCACGAAACTGCCCCACTGTGGTGCCGCTGAAGTTCATGCCCGTTGCTTCGGCGATCGACTGGCTGGTCACACCCAGGGCACGCGCCTTGTCCTGATCGACCTGCAGGCGAATGACCTTGACGGACTCATTCCAGTTATCGTTCACGCCACGCATATCGGCATTGGCCTGCATGAGCGCCTTGACTTCATCGGCGTAGGTGCGCAGCTTGGCGGGGTCCGAGCCCATGACACGGAACTGCACCGGATATTGCACGGGCGGCCCGTTGGGCAGCAGCTTGGAGCGCGCCCGCACCTCGGGGAATTCCTCGGCCATCAGCGCCGGCAACCGTTTGCGGATTTCCTCGCGCGCCTTCAGGTCTTTGGCCACCAGAATGAACTGGGAGACGTTGTTCTGCGGAAACACCTGGTCCAGCGGCAGATAGAAGCGCGGTGCTCCGGAGCCTATCCACTCGCTGACGGACTCCACTCCGTCGAGCTGCAAAAAGCGCTTTTCCACGCGCAGCGTCACTTCCTTGTTGGCCTGCAAGGACGTGCCCTCGGGGAACCATATATCGACCAGCACTTCGGGGCGGCTGGAATCAGGGAAGAACTGCTGCTGCACCTTGCCCATGCCCGCCAGACCCAGCACGAACACCAGCACCGTCGCGCCAATCGTCAGCCAGCGGTGCTGCACACACCAGTTCACCGTGCGGCGAAAACGGTTGTAGAACGGCGTATCGAACAGCTCATGCTCACCTGCATTGGTGTTGATGCCTGCTTCTTCAGCCGACACCTCACCGGATGCCACTTCGGGTGGCAGCTTGGCGGCATGCGGCGGCTTCTTGAGCAGCAGCAGGCCCAGATAGGGCACGAAGTACACCGATGCAAACCAGCTGAGCACCAGCGCAATCACCGTCACCGCGAAGATGGCGAAGGTGTATTCACCCGTCATGGACTTGGCCATGCCGATGGGCAGAAAGCCCGCTGCCGTGATCAGCGTGCCGGTCAGCATGGGCTTGGAGGTGATTTCATAGGCAAAGGTGGCGGCACGGTACTTGTCGTAGCCCTCCTCCATCTTGCGCACCATCATCTCCACGGCAATGATGGCGTCGTCCACCAGTAAACCCAGCGCAATGATGAGCGAGCCCAGCGACACCTTGTGCAGACCGATATTCCAGTACCACATGGCCAGGAAGGTTGCGGCGAGCACCAGCGGAATGGTGATGCCCACCACCAGTCCGGGGCGCGGGTCGATATACCAGCGCTTCCACAGCGGATGCTGCCCCGGGCGCTTGTGCAGGCCCAGGCTCAGAAAGCTCACGGCAAGCACCACGACCACTGCCTCGATCAGCACCTGGAGAAACTCGCTGACCGAATCCGCCACCGCCTTGGGCTGGTTCTGCATATTGCTCAGCGTCACGCCCACGGGCAGGCTTTTGGCGATGCGCTCCGTTGCCTGCGTCAGCGCCTTGCCCAGCGCAATGATGTCGCCGCCCTTGACCATGGACACCCCCAGGGCCACCGTAGGCTCGCCCTGAAAGCGCACCATGACATTGGCCGGGTCAGCATAGCCGCGATGCACCTCGGCGATATCGCCCAGCCTGAACTGCGCTCCGCCCTGGCCGATGATGGGCATGGCACGCAGTTGCTCCAGATCGTTGAACTGGCCTTGCACACGCAACACAATGGTTTCGGCTGGCGTTTGCAAGGTACCGGCCGATGCCACGGCATTTTGCTGGTTGAGCTGATCGAGCACCTGCTTGAGGTTCAGCCCCATCTGCGTGGCGCGGTGCGACAGCTCCACATAGACCTTTTCGTCCTGCACGCCGAACTGCTCGACCTTGGCCACATCGGGCACCTGCAGCAGTTGCTGACGCACATCGTCGGCCAGAGTCTTGAGCTCGGCATAGCTGAAGCCCTTGGCCTGCAGCGCATAGATCACGCCATAGACATCGCCGAAATCGTCGTTGAAGAACGGTCCCTGAACGCCCTGCGGCAGGGTGTAGCGCATATCCCCCACTTTTTTGCGCACCGTATACCAGAGCTGCGGCACCTCCTTGGGGGGCGAATAGTCCTTGACCTGGAAGATGACCTGCGACTCGCCAGGCTTGGAGTAGCTGCTGATCTTGTCCGCATAGGGCACTTCCTGCAGCGTGCGCTCGATCTTGTCCGTCACCTGCTGAGCCACCTGCTCGGCAGTCGCACCGGGCCAGTAGGTGCGAATGACCATGGCGCGGAAGGTGAACGGAGGATCTTCGTCCTGGCCCAGCTGGAAGAAGGCAGTAAAACCCAGCAGCATCAGCACGACAATGAAATAGCGTGTCAGCGCCACATGATCGAGCGCCCAGCGGGAAAGATTGAAATGCGCGCTACTGGTCTTTTTGTGTCCAGCGCCGCTCATTTGCCCGCCTCCGCAGCCGCCGCAGGCTGATCCACACCTGATTCCTGAGCATCCTGCCCTTGACCCGCCTGCGTTTTCGGCTGATTTGATGCAGAACCCTGCAGCGGCTTGGCATACTTATCGCGATATACCGTCACCTTCTGCCCGGGGGTCAGCACGTGGACGCCTGTGGCCACCACCTGCATGCCGGCTTGCAGACCCGAGGCAATCACCGCCTCGTTGCCGTCGGCGCTGGCAATCTGCACCGGCTGCAGCTTCACCGAACTGCTGGCCGCGTCATACAGCCAGACGGCCGTACCCTGACCGTTACCCCCCTCCTGGCGCAAGGCCGTGGTTGGCAGCTTGATGACCTGGTTGCCTATGGCTTCGCCGCTGACGCCCATGCCCTCGGGCATGACATGCACGGTCGCGCCCAATGAAGGCAGGTCCGCGCCCTGCAGCGCAGCCTTGACCACATAGGTGCGTGTGGCCGGGTCGGCACTGGCCGCCACCTCACGCACCTGTGCGTTGATCACGCGCGACTCGTCCGACCAGGGACGCACCTTCACGCCCTGGCCCGGCTTGATGGCGCTGCGCCGGTCTTCGGGCACGCTGAACACCGCATCGCGCGCGCCGTCCTGGGCAATCCTCACCACGGGCGTGCCGGCCGCAACCACCTGACCGGGTTCAGCCTCCACGGCGGTGACCACGCCATCGGCATCAGCCAGCAACTGGGTGTAGTTCTCCTGATTGGACTGGCTCGAGAGCTGGGCACGGGCCTGATCGAGTGAGGCCTGGGTCGCCTTCAGATTGGCCTCATAGCGCTCCATCTCTGCGGCGCTGATGAAGTTCTGGGCGCGCAGCGTGCGAAAACGCTTGGCATTGGCCTCGGCCAGATCGCGCTGCGTGGTGGCCGAGGCCAGTTGGGCACGCGCGGCATCGGCGCTGAGCTGGTAATCGCGCGCATCCAGTCGCGCCAATACCTGTCCAGCCTTCACATGCTGACCCAGCTCCACTTCGCGCCTTGTGATCTTGCCCGCCACGCGAAAGCCGAGGCGAGATTCGACACGGGCCCGCACATCGCCCGAATATTGCTGAGCAGACTCGATCTGCCCCTCACCCACGGTCACCAGCTTGACTGCGCGCACCGGCTCGGGCGCGGCCTCTTTCTTGGAGCAGGCCGACAGCATGACGGCAGCCGCCACTATGGACAGCGCAGCCAAGGGCGCGGCAGGCCGGCGCGGCAAAGACAACATTGCAAAACGACGAGAAGACGAAACAGCCATGGTGTTCTGGGCTTGTAAAAATAGGAAAAGCGCAGCTGCCGGGCAGGCCGCTGCACCCAAGTCAGCGCTGATTGTGCACGCACGTGCGCTTTTGCGCCGTCTTTTTATGGGCTGCCGCCAGCCGGCAAGTCCACCCGGTCCACAATACGGGCGTGAACCATATGCCCCCAGCGAGCCCCGCCGCCAACGCGCCGGCCAGCATCAACCACTACGAAAATTTCCCTGTCGCCTCCTGGCTGTGCCCGCCACGACTGCGTGCGCCCATCGCCGCCATCTACCACTTTGCGCGCACCGCCGACGATCTGGCCGACGAGGGCCAGCACGGCACCGAGCAGCGCATCGCACAGCTGCAGCAATATGGCGCAGATTTGCAGCAGCTGGGCTGCTCCGGCGAAGCCGCCATGCTGATGCGCACCGCCTGGCCGCATGTCTTTGGCCCGCTGGCAGTCCAGGTCCAGGCCCATGGTCTGCCCAAGCCATTGCTGGCCGACTTGCTCAGTGCCTTCGAGCAGGATGTGCGCATGACGGCCGCCCAGACCCGCTACACCGACATGGCCCATTTGCTGGATTACTGCCGCCGCTCGGCCAACCCGGTCGGCCGCCTGCTGTTGCACCTGTATGGCGTGGTCAACGCCAAGGCACTGATTCAGAGCGACGCCATCTGCACCGCCCTGCAACTCATCAACTTCTGGCAGGACCTGAGCCAGGACTTGCCGCGCCAGCGCCATTACCTGCCGGATGCCGACCTGGCCCGCCATGGCATTGTGCGAAGTTCCATCAAGCCGGAGGCTGCGGCATTGACACCCGAGCTGCAGTCCCTGCTCGGCGAACTCAACCGCCAAGCCCGCAGCCTCATGCACCATGGAGCGCCCCTGGTGCATCAGTTGCCCGGCCGCACGGGCTGGGAGCTGCGCCTGGTCGTGCAAGGCGGTCTGCGCATTCTGGACAGACTGGACGCCATGCAGGGGCGCAACCTCTATCAGCGCATCAAACTGGGCAAGCTCGACATGATCGCTATGCTCTGGCAAGCCGTGCGCATGTGAGCGAACAGATAGCCCCTATCCCCTGATGGGCCTACGCAAGGCGCTATTGAATTTGAAGTCTGACTAGGCGCATGCCGCACATTTCACTGTTGTGTCGGCCAACTGCCCGCGTCATGGGACAATGCTCCCCCTATGAATCCGGATCAGTACGTCCAAGACAAAGCCGCCTCTTCGGGCAGCAGCTTCTATTACGCCTTTCTCTTCTTGCCCAAGGAGCGCCGCGCCGCCATCACGGCTTTCTATGCCTTCTGCCGCGAAGTGGATGACGTGGTTGACGAGGTCACGGACCCTGGCGTGGCAGCCACCAAGCTGGCATGGTGGAAGACCGAGGTACACAGGGCATTCACCAGCCAGTCCGCTCATCCCGTGATGCAGGCACTGATGCCCCACGCCAAGACCTATGGCATCGAAGAGCGCCATCTGCAGGCCGTCATTGAAGGCTGCCAGATGGATCTGGATCAGACCCGCTACCTGGACTTTGCCGGTCTGCAGCGCTACTGCCATCTGGTCGCCGGCGTGGTAGGCGAGGTTGCCGCCCGCATCTTCGGGCAGACCGAGGAGCGCACCACCGAATACGCCCACACCCTGGGCCAAGCCCTGCAGTTGACCAATATCATCCGCGACGTGGGAGAAGACGCCATGCGCGGGCGCATCTACCTGCCTATCAGCGAGCTTCAGCAGTTCGACGTCAAGGCCCACGAGATCAACAAGCGCGAGTATTCGGATCGCTTCACGGCGCTGATGCGCTTTCAGGCCGAGCGTGCCCACAGCCTGTATGACAAGGCGCTTGGCCTGCTGCCCGATGCCGACCGCCACGCACAAAAGCCCGGCCTGATGATGGCAAGCATCTATCGCACCCTTCTGCGCGAAATCGAGTCCGAGAACTTCCAGGTACTGCACCAGCGCATCAGTCTCACGCCACTGCGCAAGTTCTGGCTGGTCTGGAAGATGCAGGCGCTGGGTCGCATGTAAGCGCGCCATGGAAGTTGCCATCATCGGTGGCGGCTGGGCCGGCATGGCTGCCTCTGTACAGCTTTCGCTAGACGGCCATCAGCCCACGGTTTTCGAGGCCGGTCGTCAACTGGGTGGCCGGGCCCGCAATCTGGAACTGCCGGGCGGCACCATCGCCGACAACGGCCAGCACATTCTGATTGGCGCCTATGCCGAATGCCTGCGGCTCATGCGCATCGTGGGCGCGACGCCGGAGCAAGCCCTGCTGCGCAAACCACTTACCATGCGTTACGCCGATGGCAACGGCCTGTCCTTCCCCGACCTGCCGGCGCCGCTGGACGCCTTGATCGGCATTGCCAGCGCCAACGGCTGGTCACTGCGCGAACGTGCCGCCCTGCTGGGGCGCGCCCTGCGCTGGCGCGTTCAGGGCTTTTGCTGCGCAGAGGCTGCAACCGTTGCCGATATCTGCAGCGGTCTGCCAAAGCGCCTGCTCGACGAATTCATCGAGCCGCTGTGCGTGTCGGCCCTCAACCTGCCAGCCTCACAGGCAAGTGGCAGCATCTTCCTGCGCGTGCTACATGACGCGCTGTTCGCGGGTACGGGCGGCTCGCATTTTCTGCTTCCGCGCTACGAACTCGGTGATCTGTTTCCGAATCCGGCTGCGCAATGGCTGCAAGGCCGCGGACATGCGGTACATACTGCAAGTCGGATTCAGGAGCTAATTCCCCATGGCCGGCAATGGCTGCTGCGTACATCCAATGCGGCACTGAGACCAGCGCTTGAGCAATCGCGCTTCGATGCCGTGCTGCTGGCCTGCCCACCTCAGGAAGCCGTCCGCCTGGCCCTGCTGGCGGCCGAAGACCAGCGCCTGCCCGCACGCGACGCGGTGGCTTACCAGCACTGGGCACAGACCGCGCAGGCGCTGGAGCACACGGCCATTGCCACGGTCTATGCGCGCACCAGCCATCGCCTTACCGCCGGGCAGCCCTGGTTGGCACTGCAACCCGGCGAGCAGGCTCCAGCCCAGTTTGTGTTTGACCGCGGGCACCTGCAGCCATCAGATGACACCCAGCAAGGCCTGATGGCCTTTGTCGTCAGCGACTGCCGCACGGACCGCCAAGCCCTGGAGCAGCAGGTGCTGGAACAAGCCCAGCAACAGCTGGGCTGGCAGGACATTCAAGCTGTGCTGACCGTGGTTGAAAAGCGCGCCACATTTGCCTGCCGGCCCGGCGTGAAGCGCCCTGGCTTGGAGCTGGGCCATGGCCTCTGGGCTTGCGGCGACTATGTGAACGGGCCCTATCCAGCGACGCTGGAAGGTGCGGTGCGTTGCGCACTCGAGGCAGCCGAGCAACTGGTCCGCAAGGACTAGGACTGAGTAGCTCTAGCGCAAACCCTATCAGCACAATCCTGATGCCTGGATAGTCCTGCTGCACCAGGTTTGACAGCGATTTGACAGCCACAGTTGCAACCATGGCTTGAGAGGCAATCTCTCAGCCGCATAAAGCCAAAAGCAACGGAGACAACATGGCATCCACATTCGACAAGTCCACTCGCGAAGTTCTGAGCATCTCGCGCCGCCATCTGCTGACCAGTGCAGGAGCCCTGGCCTGCAGCGGCCTGCTGCCCGGCATGGCCCGCGCTGCCGATGACGGCTGGCCCAGCCGTCCGATTCGCTTTGTCGTGCCTTTTGCGCCTGGCGGCAGCTCTGAAATCGTGGCCCGCTCCACCGCCGCAGAGCTATCCAAGACCATAGGCCAGAACGTATTCGTGGACAACAAGCCCGGCGCTGCGGGCAATATCGCCATGCAGGAAGTGGCTCGCGCCGATGACCAGAGCACGGTCATCCTCGGCCATATCGGTACCCTGGCCGTCAACCCTTATATTTTTGACAAGCTGCCCTGGGACCCTAAAAAGGACTTTGTGCCCGTGAGCCTGCTGGCCAAGGTGCCCAGCCTCTATGTGGTGCACCCCGATCTGCCCGTCAAGAACATTGCCGATCTGGTGGCCTATGCCAAGAAGAACCCCGGCAAGCTCAGCTATGGCTCGGCCGGCAACGGCAGCGCAGGACATCTGGCATTCGAATACCTGAAAATGACGGCCAACATCTTCATGCTCCACGTGCCCTACCGCGGCACCGGCCCCATGATGACCGACCTGCTCTCCGGCCGCCTTGATGCTGCCTCGGTTGGCGCCGCCGCGCTGCTGCCCTTCATCAAGGCCGGCAAGGTGCGCTGTATCGCCACCGGCTCGACCAGGCGCCTGCCGCAATTACCCGATGTGCCCACGGTGGCCGAACAGGGCTTTTCGGGCTTTGAAATGACCCAGTGGTACGGCATGCTGGCCCCTTCCAGCCTGCCTCGCGCCCATGTAGACAAGCTGGCTGCAGAGTGCGCCAAGGCCGTCAAGGCGCCCGATGCACTCAAACGCTTGCAAGGCGATGCGGCCGAGCCCATTGGCAGCACGCCGGAGCAGTTTGCCCAGTTCATCGCCACCGAGCAGAACCGCTGGCAAAAAGTGCTCAAGCGCGCACAGGTGAAACCGGGTTAACCCACTGAGACACCGCTTCTTCCCCCTTCTTTTCGGAAGGGGGCTAGGTTCTCTCTGCGGGGCGGACCTTGCTCAAGTAGTGAGCCGGTCAGCGCCGCCCCATGTATCAGCTCAGCGGCTCTCTATCCACCACTGGATGATGATCTTGGCGAGATAGCCTACAAAGCCCACGCCCAGGCCCAGAAAGATCACAAAGGTGCCGAACTTGCCTGCCTTGGACTGACGCGCCAGCTGCAAGATGATGAACACCATGAACAAGATGAAGGCACCCACCCCCCAGGTCAGGAAAAAGTGGGCAAGCTGTTCTTCCGTATATCCGAATATCACGACAACCAGGTCCTTACAGCCTTTGCCAGGCCCTGGTCGCGCAGCGCTCAGACGGCAGGCACTATCGCTTCATCTCTGGCGGGGAATGCAGAGGCATCCACCAGGTCTCGATAGGCGTGCCAGCTGGCATGGCCCAGCAGGGGCATCACAACCACCAGCCCCAGCAGATAGCTGCCAAGGCCCAGCAAAGTCAACATCACAATCAGCGCCGCCCACAAGGCCATAGGGCCAGGGTTGGCCAGCACCACGGACCAACTGGTCAACACGGCCTGGCGCACGGTCACTCGCCTGTCCAGCATCAGCGGCATGGCCACCACGCTGGACGCAAAAATCGGAGCAGCCAGAAAGCTGCCCAAAGCCATCCATTGCACAAATAGCTGACCATCCCTGGCCAGCACCACATGCACAATGAAATCCTGCAGGGTTTGCACGCGCACGGGCGACATCACGGTGATCAGCGATGCCGAAATAAGCACCCAGCCCGTGGCTGCCAGCGCCAGCAAGGCGCCGAACCTGACCATGCACCAGTACCCTCCCCGGCCCGTGGCATGGCAGCTCTGCCATTGCGTCCAGGTGCGGCGAATCAGACCCCAGTCTGCCACCTCACCGCGCTCTATGGCCCGGCTGACGGCATAGAGGCTGGTGGCCACCAGAGGCCCCACCACCAGAAAGCCCGACAAGGCCCCTGCCATCAACCAAAAGCGATTGTGCCCCAGGGTCAGGATTGCTGCACCGATCAGGATCAAGGCCAGACCATGCGCCAGACTGATTAACGGAGCGTTAGAAATGTCCTGCAAGGCTCTGGACAGCCACACCATAGGCCGGCTCCAGGCAATGGTTCGCACAGGTGCCAGCGGAGGCGGCGTGAGAAGACAGGCAGACAGACAGGTAGGCATAGGCGGTCCTTGTTCGCTGACCCGCACTGCTCCCGCTCGTCCCGGTCAACGATCTGCCAGCCCCTGACACAACTGCCAAAGGCTGGCGACTGTGACGTGGGGTTCAGGTCCCACGCAAGGCCATGCTACCTGCCCGCGGTTGAGCCAGACTGCGTGCATACCCGCATCCATGGCGCCCCGGGCATCCAGCTCCGCATCGTCGCCGATGTGCAGCACATGCTCGGGGGCGACGCCGGCCGCATCCGCTGCGGCCTGAAAAAAACGCGTCTCGGGCTTGGCCATGCCGGCTCCGCTGGCAGACAGCGAGGCATGGAAGTGCTCACCGATACCCACCACATGCACATTCGCGTTGCCATTGGACAGGGCCACCACGGGCCAGCGCTGCGAGAGAAACTGCAGCGCCGGCAAGGCATCGTCAAACAGCTCGACCCGCTGGCGAGCGGCAAAGAACTCGTCAAAGGCCGGTTCGGCCAGGGCGGGATCGTCACCGGCGCGGCTTAGCGCCAGCCGGATGGACTCGCGGCGCAGGCCGCTGAGGTCGGCTTTCAGATCCGGGCGCAGCCCCACGATTTCATGACGCAAGGCACGCACCTTGTCCGTATCGCCCAGGTGCTCGGCCGTAGCGGGAGCATGCTGCGCGAGCCACTGCAGCAAAACGGCCTCAGCCTTGGCAATCGTGGGCCAGATGGGCCAGAGCGTGTCGTCCAGATCCAGACTGATGGCGCGAATCTGGCCACTGTGGCGCAGACGCTGAAGAGTTTCAATGGCAGGGGCTGTGGTGTCTTGGGGTTGCATACCCCGAAGAATAGCGGCCCGGCTAATGCCGCAGAGCGGCTGCGCCTATCCGATTAGCTGACACAATTGCACCATGCCATCACGCTTTGCGCCCGAACCCAGCTTCCGTCACGACCAATCCGCACGCACCGGCATCCTGCTGTGCAATCTGGGCACCCCGGCCGCCCCCACGGCTGCAGCAGTGCGCCCTTATCTGGCGGAGTTTCTCGGTGACGATCGTGTGGTCGAGATTCCCAAGCTCGCCTGGTGGCCGATTCTGCACGGCATCATCCTGCGCACCCGTCCGGCCAAATCGGCCGCCAAGTACGCTACCGTCTGGCATGAAAAGGACGGCTCCCCGCTGCTGCACTGGACCACGCGCCAGGCCACTTTGCTGCGCGGCTGGCTGGGCGAGCGCGGCCACAATGTGCTGGTGCAGCCGGCCATGCGCTACGGCACGCCGTCCATTGCGGCCCAGCTGGATGCCCTCAAGAAAGACGGCGTGACGCGCATCCTGATCCTGCCGCTGTACCCCCAGTACTCGGGCACGACCACGGCCAGCGTGTTCGACGCCGTCTACGACTGGGCCAGGACCCAGCGCCATATTCCCGAGCTGCGTTTCGTCAACCGCTACCACGACGATGCCGGCTATATCGAAGCGCTGGCACAGCGCATAGAAGCCCACTGGCGCGGCCACGGTCGCGGGGACAAGCTGGTCATGAGTTTTCATGGCGTGCCAGAGCGCACCTTGCATCTGGGCGATCCCTACCACTGCGAATCGCACAAGACGGCACGCCTGCTGGCCGAGCGGCTCAAGCTCGCCACCGACCAGTATCTGGTGACCTTCCAGTCGCGCTTTGGCAAGGCCAAATGGCTGGAGCCCTATACCGAACCCTCGCTGATTGCCATGGCCCAGGCCGGCACCCGGCGCGTCGATGTGGTCTGCCCCGGCTTTACCAGCGACTGCCTGGAGACGTTGGAGGAAATCAAGCAGGAAGCGCGTGAAGCCTTTTTGCATGCGGGCGGCCAGCAGTTCGAGTACATAGACTGCCTCAACGACAGTGCGCCCTGGATCACCGCACTCAGCGATATTGCCCGGCAGCATATGCAAGGCTGGCCCACCGGGCGCGAGGACGATGTCGAGCTCAAGGCCCGCGCCCAGCACGCCAAGGCGGCGGGCGCGCCGCAGTAGGCGGCCATCCAGCGAACTGGCACGGCATATGCTGCCTCCGGCTGCATGCATATTCACGCTCGCTCCATTCGCTATTTCGACATGATTCGCCGCTGCGGCTCCATACGCGAAGCCGCGCGCCATCTGCATGTGGCCTCGTCGGCAGTCAACCGCCAATTGCTGCAGCTTGAGGACGAAATCGGCAGCCCGCTGTTCGAGCGCCTGAGCTCGGGCCTGCGGCTCACGGCCGCCGGCGAAGTGTTTTCGCGCCATGTGATCACAGTGCTGCAGGACGAGCACCGCCTCAGCACCGAGCTGGAGCTGCTGCGCGGCGTACGTCGCGGCTCGGTCAGCGTGGCCGCCGTGGAAGGCCTGAACGCCGACCTGATGCCGGCCGTGCTCACGCAGATGCACAGGCGCTATCCCACGATTCAGATTCATGTGCGCACCTGCGGCTCCCAGCAGGCGGCACAGGCCGTGATTCAGGGCGATGCGGACGTGGGCATAGGCTTTTCGATCAAGCGCCACGACAATCTGCGCCAATGCACCATGGGCCGCTTTGCGCTGGGTGCCATCGTGCCGCCCAAGCACCCGATTGCCCAGCTGGAGCGCGTGGACTTTGCGCAATGCGCGGCCTTTCCGCTGATTCTGCCAACGCCCGAACTCTCCATGCACGACTTGCTGCAGCCCTTGCTGGCGCACCACAAGCGTGCATTGCAGGTGTTGCTGGAAACCTCGTCCATCGAGCTGGCCAAGAGTCTTGCCGAACGCGGCGTGGGAATTTTCTTCCAGAGCCGCCTGGGGCTGGAGCGCGAGCTGCGCGAAGGCCGGCTGGTCCATGTGCCGCTGGATACCCCTACCACTCTGTACTCCGAACTTGGCGTCTATGTGCGTGCAGGACGCACGCTGCCATCGGCACTCGACGCCTTCAACCGCATCGCGGCCGATGCCATAGAAAGCCGCGAGGACGAGGAAAGCGTCGCCCTGCGTGAATGGGTGGCCCGCACGCAGACCGCCGCTGCGGCGGCTTCCGCCAGGAGCTGAGAGCGCCCCGGTCCATGACTGCACCGGCATTGTGCGTATCGCCTCTCGCGAATGCACCAATGCCGTGCAACACTTTACCCATCAGCGATTAGCGCTCACATTTTTAGATCACCCCGCAGCAAAAGCTGCGCTATCCAGCACGGACTGTGCTTTCTAAACTGACTCCAGTTCTTCAGTTTCTGGACGCCATTCGTGAGCACCTCTGCCCTCCCCCTCATCGACATCAGCGGCCTGCGCAGCCATGACCCTGTGGATCAGCACCTGGTGGCCGAGCAACTGCGCCAGGCTTGCGAACAGCGCGGCTTCTTCTATATCACCGGCCATGGCATAGACCCTGCGCTGATCAGCAGCCTGTTTGCCGCCAGCCAGCGCTTCTTTGACCTGCCCATGACCGAAAAGCTGGCCGTGGACAAAAAGCTCTCCCGCTGCAATCGCGGCTATGAGCCGCTGCGCGCCCAGACGCTGGAGAGCGGCGCACCGCCCGATCTCAAGGAAAGCTTTTACGCTGGCGCCGAGGTCGCGGCCAACGATGCGCGCGTGCTGGCCGGCCGCTTCAATACCGGCCCCAACCAATGGCCCGAAACCCTGCCCGACTTCCGCGCCGTGATGCAGAACTATTACCAGGCCGCCTACGGCCTGGGCGCGACCATTGTGCGCGGCCTAGCCTTGTCGCTGGGCGTGCCGGTCAGCCACTTCGACGGCTATCTCAAGGAGGCCGCCGCGACCCTGCGCCTGCTGCATTACCCGCCCCAGCCTGCCAACCCTGAACCCGGCGAGAAAGGCTGCGGCGAGCACACGGACTTCGGCGGCGTGACCTTGCTGCTGCAGGACGAGGCCGGCGGCCTGCAGGTCTGGGACAAGGATCTCGGCAGCTGGATCGACGCCCCCCCCGTACCCGGCGCATTCGTCGTCAACATCGGCGACCTGTTCGCGCGCTGGACCAACGACCGCTATGTCTCTACCTTGCACCGGGTCATCAATGTCTCGGGTCGCGAACGCTATTCCGTGCCCTTTTTCTTCACGGGCAACCCGCTGCACAAGGTGGAATGCATTCCCACCTGCCTGGACGATGGCGAGCAGCCCAGATACCCGGCCGTCACGGTGGAGCAGCACCAGATCGAATGCTATCGCCGCACCTACGGTTGACGGAGACCACGATGACAAGCTCACGCAATATGGTGCTGATCCACGGGGCCTGGCAAGGCAGCTGGGCTTTTGCGGCCTGGACGCCGCTGCTGCAGGCCCGAGGCTGGAAGGTGCTTGCCGTCAATCTGCCGGGCAACGATGCCGCCGCCGAAGACGACAGCTGCGCCAATCTCGACGGCTACACCGCCCATGTGCTGCGCGTGCTGGAAGCGCTGGACGGCCCTGCCGTGGTGGTCGGTCACAGCGGTGGCGGCATGACAGCGTCTCAGGTCGCCCAGGCCGCCCCCGAGCGGGTCAGCGCCCTGGTCTACCTGTCCGGAATGATGCTGCCCAGCGGCATGAGCTATGGCGATGTGATCGCACAATGCCGCGCCGCCGATCCGGGCTTTGACTACCAGGGCATAGGCCCGCATCTGGCCTGGAACGAGCAGCGCAATGCCAGCAGCGTGTCGCTGGAAGCCGCCATGGATTTGTTCCTGCATGACTGCCCTCCGACCGCAGCACTCAAGGCGGCCAGCCGTCTCTGCGTCCAGCCCGAAGCGGGCCGGGCCATGGTGAACCGGCTCAGCGCCGAGCGTTTTGGCCGGGTGCCACGTATCTATGTGGAATGTCGCCAGGACCGCTCCGTGACGCTGCCGCTGCAGCAGCGCATGCAGCAGCTCACGCCGGGCGCCAGGCGCATCAGCCTCGATTGCGGCCATGTGCCCCAACTGGCCTGCCCTCAGGCCCTGAGCGACGCCTTGCTGCCGGCTTTAGATGAAATTCAATCAAAACCTTTTATGAGCTTGCGCATGCCGCTCATCAATGTATAGCAACCAATTACCCAAAACTCGCATTCTTCAGGAGTTATTCATGACGCGCCCCGCTACCTACTTCAAACGCTCCGCCCTTTTCGCCATGCTCGTCGCCTGTGGCGCAGCGGCCCAGGCAGCCGACAAGCTCACGGTGCAGCTCGACTGGCTACCCGGGGGCGACAAGTCCTTTGTCTATGCCGGCGTGCAGCAAGGCTTTTTCAAGGACGAAGGCCTGGACGTGAAGATTGTTCCGGGCCGAGGCTCGGCCGATGCCGTGACCAAGGTGGCCTCGGGCTCTGCCGATGTGGGTTTTGGCGGCATCTCGGCGCTGATGATGGCCGCTGCCGAAGGCAGGATTCCCGTCAAGGCCGTGATGTCGCTGTATTCCAAACAGCCCGATGCGCTGTTCACGCGCGCCGACAGCAAGATCAGGAACCTCAAGGACATGGAAGGCAAGACGGTGGCCATGCCCACCTTCTCCTCGTCGAATGCGCTGTGGCCCATCGTGCTGCAGAAGAACGGCGTGGACGCCAGCAAGATCAAGGTCATCAAGTCGGACCCGGCGACGCTGGCGCCCATGCTGGCTCAGGGCCGCGTGGATGCGACCATCAACTGGGTGACCGTGGCTCCGGCCTTCGGCGCCGTGCTCAAGCAGGCCGGCAGGGAACTGTCGGTCCTGCCCTGGACGCAGTTCGGTCTGGACGGCTATGGCTGGTCCGTCATGGCCAGCGACAAGACCATCAAGGAACGCCCCGAGGTGCTCAAGCGCTATGTGCGGGCACTGGGCAAGTCGCTGGAGTTCTCCATCCAGAACCCGCAAAAGGCGGCCGAGTCGCTGAAGGCCCAGGTACCCGAAGCCGACACTGCCGTGGTCAAGGCCGAATTTGAAGCCTCCATCCCGCTGCTCAGGAACGAGATCAGCCAGCGCGACGGCCTGGGCAAATTCGAGCCCCGGCTGCTGGCAGCCACCTGGGGCTGGGTGGCCCAGTCCATGAGTTACGACCCCAAGAAGGTCGACCCGGAAACGCTGGTGGATCGCCGCTTTCTGAGCCAGTAAATGCCATGTGAGCGCGGCGCAGCGCCGCCCTCACGCTCCCGCCCTTGTTCTTTCCTGGATCGCCTGCCATGCAATACGTAATCGATCTGAACGCGGTCACCCAGACCTTTGTCTTCAGCGATGGCAGCCCTGTCACGGCCCTGCAGGGCGTGGACCTGCATCTGCGCCGCCACGAATTCGTCTCGCTGATCGGCCCCTCGGGCTGCGGCAAGTCCACCATACTGCGCCTAATTGCAGGCCTGATCCGCCCCAGCAGCGGCGAGGTACGTATCTTCGATCTGCCCGTGACCGAACCACGCGACGAGATCGGCATGGTGTTCCAGAAGCCCACGCTGCTGCCATGGCTCTCGGTGCTTGACAACATCACCTTCCCCATGCGCCACAAATACGGCCATGTGGAAATGAAGGAAGAGGCCCGCGCCCAGCAGTTGCTGGAGATGATCGGCCTCAGGGACTTCGGCCACAAGCGGCCCCACGAACTCTCGGGCGGCATGCAGCAGCGAGTCGCGATTGCACGCTCCTTGCTGCATGACCCGGACATCCTGCTGATGGACGAGCCCTTTTCGGCGCTGGACGCACTCACCCGCGACGAAATGAGCCTGGAGCTGCTGCGCATCTGGAACGAGCGCCCCAAGACCGTGGTCTTTGTGACCCACTCCATCCAGGAGGCCTTGCTGCTGTCCGACCGCATCGTGGTCATGAGCGCCCGCCCGGGCCGTGTGGCCGACATCATCGATGTGCCGCTGCCACGCCCGCGCAGCATGGCCACTCTGGCCGATCCCGTGTTCACCGAAATGGCCAACGAGATTCGTCTCCAGGTCTTCAGCAAACACCCGGCACACGCCTGAAGATCCTCCCGCAGCCCCAAGAGGCCCCCTATGTCTGCCCTCATACAACGCCATGCGTCGCTGCTGGTTTTCCTCGCCGTCCTGCTGTTCTGGGAGTGCGCCTGCCGCCTGGCGCATATACCCGAGTACATTTTCCCCGCTCCCAGCCAGATCTGGCGCTCTGCTGCCGAGATGGGGCTGCAGCGCTGGCTGGAGCATGTCACGGCCACCTTGCAGGTCGCGCTCATAGGCTATGCGCTGGCGATCGCACTGGCCATTCCGTTAGCCATTGCCATCACGCGATCGCAGTTGCTCTCGAAAATCATCATGCCCTGGCTGGTGGTGATCCAGTCCACCCCCATCGTGGCCGTCGCCCCCATCATCGTCGTCACTCTGGGCGCAGGCCTGCTGCCCCGCGTGGTCATCACCACACTGATTGCCTTTTTCCCGCTGGTGGTTTCCACGGCCCTGGGCCTGGCTTCGGTGCCGGCAGAGCTGGTGGAGTTGTCGCGTTCGCTGCGCGCCACCACCAGCCGCCAGTACTGGCAGATTCGCATGCCGTTTGCCGTGCCCTATGTGTTTTCAGCCCTCAAGGTCTCCATCACGCTGGCCATTGTGGGCGCCGTGGTCGCCGAGTTCGTGGCTGCGGAAAAAGGCCTGGGCTATCTGATTCTGTTTGCCACCTCGTCCTTCAAGGTACCCGTGGCCTTTGCCGCACTGGCACTGCTGGTGCTGTGCAGCCTGCTGCTCTATGGTGGTGTACAGCAGCTGCACAAGCGCCTCTTTCCCTGGAGCCAGAGCACTCCAGCCTGATCAACACAAGGACCGCCACCATGACAGACAAGAACTTCCCCCCTCAGGGCCTGATGCCCTCTGCCGAACAAATCCAGTGCAATCTGCGGCGCGCGCAGGCCGTGGCCCAGCGCGCTACACAAATGGGCCACCACCCCTTCGGCGCCGTGCTGGTGGGTCCCGACCAGGAGACCGTGCTCATGGAGCAGTGCAATATCGACACCGTCAACCACGCGGAATCGACCTTGGCGCGCATGGCGGCCACCAATTACACGGCCGAGTTTCTCTGGAGCTGCACGCTCTACACCAATGTAGAGCCTTGCTGCATGTGCGCCGGTACGGCCTATTGGGCCAATATCGGTCGCATCGTGTTCGGCATGACCGAGCATCGCCTGCTGGAATGCACGGGCAGCCATGGCGAGAACCCGACCATGAGCGTCTCGTCGCGCTATGTCTTCGACCATTGCCAGAAGGCCGTGGAGCTGATCGGCCCCGTACCCGAGATGGAGGCCGAGATCGCCGCCCAGCAGCAAGCCTTCTGGGCACAGCGCTGAGGACCACGCCAGCAGGAGGCTGCCATGCTGCTCACCCACCCCTCGTCACCCCAGGCCGCACAGGCCCTGGCCCGCAAGCTCGGCGATGCCGCTTGCTTCATCGCCGGGGGCACGCTGCTGCAGCAGTCATGGGCAGAGCCTCGCTTGGCGCCGTCGGCCACGCATTTCATCAATGTGATGCACTGGCCCGAGATGCAGCAGATCAGCCTCGGCCCGCAGTATTTGCATATCGGTGCAGGCATGCGGCTGGAAGCCGTCCGCTGTCACCCCTGGGTACAGCAGCACGCGCCCGTGCTCGTCCAGGCCCTGGATCAGCTCGGAGCCATGGGAATACGCCGCCTGGGAACCCTGGGCGGCAATATAGGCTGGGGCGAAGGCGACTGCTGCCCGGTATTGCTGGCCATGGATGCACAGGTCGAATTGACGGACGGCAACCTGCAGTCGCTGGCGCAGACGCTCAAGCTCATGGACCGGCCTCTGATGCTGTCGTTCCTGCTGCCGCGCAGCGATGTGATGGAGCCCCGGCCACTGGTGTTCGAGAAGGTCGGCTACCGCGCGGCATTCTCCCCCGCGCGCCTGCGCATGGCCTTGCGCTGGAGCGATGCACAACAGCTGCTGAGCGTGGACCGAATCGCCGTGGCGGCTCCCGGCATAGGAGTGCACCGCCTGCAAGCCACGGAAAAGCTGCTGAGCTATGCGCAGGAGCTGCAGATCCATCCCTCCCTCGGCGATATACGCACCACCTGCGAGCAAAGCCTGCCTCCCGATCTGGCCCGGATTGCCAGCCGCCTGATTGCCGGACATTGCGGGCTGCTGGCCTGAACCATCATGGAATTCCTTACCCCTCATCACATCCGCGAGCTGAGCCTTGAGGCTTTACCGACCCGGCCCGATGCCAGGGCCAAGCTCGGCGGCAACCCGGGCTTTCTGAGCGACCGCATTCAGCCGGGTCAGCTGCGCGGAGCGATTCTCGGTAGCCCCCACCCCCATGCGCGTATTCTGCATATCGATACCAGCGCCGCCCAAGCCCTGCCAGGCGTCCATGCCGTGGTCACCCATGCCGATATCCCCGGCATCAAGCACTATGGCTTGCGCAAGGTAGACCGGCCCGTGCTCTGCATCGACAAGGTGCGCCATGTGGGCGACCCGGTCGCCGCCGTTGCGGCCGTGGACATGGAGACGGCGCGGCAGGCTCTGGCGCTGATCCGGGTTGACTACGAACCCCTGCCCCCGGTCTGCGACCCGGTCGCCGCCCTTGACGGTACGGCGGCCTCCGAGCAGGCGGTCCATCAGGACGGCAATCTGCTGCATGCCGCCAGCCACCGCCAGGGCGACATGTCTGCGGCCCGGGCAAGCACAGTGCACCGGGTGCAGGACAGCTATGTCACGCCACGCCAGATGCATGCCTTTCTCGAGACCGAAGGCGGTGTGGCCGAGCCCGATGGCGCGGGCGGCCTGCGCCTGTTCTTCGGCGGCCACAACCCCGCGCGGGAAAAGCAGGTCATCGCCGACATGCTGGGCCTGCCGCACGACAGGGTTCACGCCGTGGCCACGCCCGTGGGCGGCTCCTATGGCGGCAAGGACGAGCTGACGATTCAACCCATCGCGGCCCTGCTGGCCTGGAGGGCACAGCGCCCCGTACGGTTGCATCTGACACGTCCGCAATCAGTGGATCTGGGTGTCAAGCGACATCCCATGCAGATCGACATGCAGACCGGCTGCGATGCACAGGGGCGGCTCACCTACCACCAGGTGCAGATAGTGGCCGACACCGGGGCCTATGCCACGCATGGCCCCGAGGTGCTGGATGCTGCGCTCGAGCATGCCCCCGGCCCCTACCGGTATCTGGCACTGGACCTCGGCGCCAGGCTGGCCTATACGAACAACGGCATCGCCGGTGCGTTTCGCGGCTTCGGCGCCGTGCAGGTGCAATTTGCACTTGAGCAGCAGATGGACAGACTGGCTGCGCTGGTCGGCATGACAGCTGACGCGTTTCGCGCCCTCAATCTCGCCGCTCCCGAGGCACCCGGCCCGCTGGGCCAGCATGTCGTGCCGTTCGACGGCGCCCTGCGCGCACTCGATGTCGCCCACCAGCAAGCGCTGTGGCGCGGACCGCACCGCTGGGCCAGCGCGGATGGCCGCCATCTGCACGGCGTGGGCCTCACGCTGATCCACCGCAGTGACGGCTTTGGCAAGGGTGGCCCCAGCGACTGCCGCATGGAGCTGGCCCTGGCCGCCGACGGTGCGATCGAGCTGCGCTGCGGCTTCACCGAGCTGGGACAAAACCTGGTCGGAACCATCCAGAGCCTGGGCGCGCAGCATCTGGGCTGCGCCGCCGACGCCATCAGGCCGGTGCTGGGCGATACCCGGCTGACGCCCGACTCGGGCCCGGTCGCCGCCTCGCGCGCCACCACGCTGGTATGGCGCGCCTTGCAGGAGGCGGCCCAGCCCTGGCAGCAAGCCTTGCTCCTGACCGCCGCAAGACTGCTGCCCAATATTCCTCTGCGCTGCGGCGCCTGGGGCCTGGAAAGCGCTGCGGGCCTGTGCCTGAGCTACGCCGATCTGGCAAAGGCATCGGGCGAACAAGCGCCCTGTATCTCCATAGACCTGCGCGCAGAGGACCCGGAGGGCAACGCGCATGACACCCACTTCGTCTTCGGAGCCTGCGCCGCCATTGCCCAGGTACGCGTCGACACCTGGAGCGGCATGGTCCAGGTGCAGCGGCTGGTGATGTGCACGGCCCTGGGCCCCGTGGCATCGGCCCAGGGCTATCTGGGCCAGATGGAAGGCGGCGCCCTCATGGGCCTGGCCATGGGCACGCAGGAGGAGCTGGCCTGCCTGGACGGCCACTATCAGGCGCGCAATCTCGACAGCTATCTGATCCCCACGCTGGCCGATGCCCCTGAAATGCAGGTGCTGGCGATCGAGAACCTTCCCGAGGCTGACCCCATAGGCCCGCGCGGAGCCGGCGAGATCAGCGTCAACCTGGCCCTGCCCGCAGTGGCCAATGCCCTGGCCGCCGCACTGCAGCGCCCCATCACCCAACTGCCCATGACCCCGGAGCGCGTGATTGCGCTGCTGGAAGCGGGCGCGGAGCCCTCCACACCATGACGACGCCCCACATCCCGGAGCACGGCGGCAAGCCACCCGCAGCAAGCGCAAAGGAGGCCTCGGCTTTTGTGCTGCAACTGAATCTGAACGGCCAGCCGGTCAGCGCCAGCTGCAGCCCCGATACCCGGCTGCTGACCTTGCTGCGCGAGCACTGGCACCTCACCGGGGCCAAGCCCGGCTGCGAAGTGGGACGCTGCGGCGCCTGCATGGTCTGGCTCAACGGCGAGCCCGTGAACGCCTGCCTGCTGATGGCCTATCAGATCCAGGGCCAGACGGTGCGCACCATCGAGTCCGTGGCACAGGACAGCGCCAGCGAGCCCGTGCGCGAGGCGTTGGCGCGCTGCGGCGGCGTGCAATGCGGCTATTGCAGCCCCGGCATGGTCATGAGCATGAGCTGGCTGCACCAGCAGCAGCCCCGCCCCACAGCCGCCGAGGCCGAGGCCCTGATGTGCGGAAACCTTTGTCGCTGTACGGGCTATGGCGGCATCCGGCGTGCCGTGCAGGAGCTGTTTCCGGCCCTGCAAAGCACATTAATCATCTAAATCAATAGCTGCAATCGCTCACCCACAAAGCGATTCAACCACTTTTAGCTATCATCATCAGAAGTCACGCCGTTTGCTCTCCGGTTCATGACCCCAGGCAATAAGCAGACAAGTTTTTCTTGGTTGGCCCTGTCGCGGCAAGGCCGGACAATAGAGGCCCTGGGCATAGCCATGCCCCTGACGACTCGGTTTTGCCGACTCCTGCCATGAAAAACTCTCTGACACGCTATGCACTGGGTCTGGGCTTGGGCCTGGGCGCCAGCAGTTGGGCGCTCGCGGCCCAGCCCCTGCTCAACCCCGAACAGCTGCAGCCTCTGCTGCAGCAGGCCGATGTCCGCCTCATCGATATCCGCGACCCCAAAGCCTTCGAGGCAGGCCATATCGCCCAGGCTGCCAACGCCCCCTACGGCAAATGGCGCGGCCCGGCCACCAATCCTGGCGAACTGCCTGACCAAGCCAAGCTGGTGGCGCTGGTGCAGTCCCTGGGCCTGACGCCAGCCACGCATGCCATCGTGATCTCCAGCGGTGCCGACGCCACGGACTTCGGTGCCACTGCCCGCGTCTACTGGACGCTCAAAAGCCTGGGTCTCCAGGAGCTGTCCATCGTCAACGGCGGCATGAAGGCCTGGGAAGGCGCAGGCAAGCCCCTGGCCAAGACCCGCACACAGATCGCGCCCAGCAGCTACGCACCGACCTTTGACGCCAGCTGGCTGGCCACCCAGCAGGACGTGGGCAGGCATCTCGACCTGTCCAACGCGGCTCTGGTGGACTCGCGCCCCGACGCCTTCTATCTGGGCAAGACCCGCGCGCCAGCCGCCAAGCTCTCGGGCACCCTGCCCGGCGCCCAGCAGCTGGATTTCAACCAGTGGTTTGTGCCCGGTACTTCGCAGTTCGTGGATGCCGCCAAGGCCAGGGAAATCGCTGCCAAGGTCCAGCGCCCACAAGGCCAGGACATGGTGGCCTTCTGCAATACCGGTCACTGGGCGGCCACCGACTGGTTCGGTCTGTCCGAAATGGCCGGCCTGCCCAATGTGAAGCTCTACGCAGGCTCCATGGTGGACTGGACGCAGTCCAAGGACGCGCCGCGCATGGCCAACCAGCCGGGCCGCGCCCAGTCACTGGCCTATGACGCCCAGAAATGGTGGGAAAAAACTTTTAAATGACTCCCCCTGAGTCGCTTCGCGCCTTCCCCAAGCCCGGCGCCCCCAAGGGGGACGACAACTTCGCTGCAGGGCGGCCTTTGCTCGTTGTCTCTGATCTGGGTGCATGCCCTTTGCGGAAAGTGCGTCGCAGTCCTTACCCATCAATTCCATAAAAACACATGAAACGACTTCCCATAACGGCCTTGCTGGCCGTTTTCTTTGGCTGGCTGCTGTGGTCGGTCTCGGTGCGCCAGGCGGCGCTGTTCGCCGTGGGCATAGGCCTGGGCGCGGTGCTGGCCGGCAAGCGCTTTGGTTTCACCACGGGCTGGCGCATGCTGGTCGAGGAAAAAGACGGCAGCGGCATCTTTGGCCAGTTGCTGCTGCTGGCGCTGGCTGCGGCACTGGCCATGCCTTTGCTGGGCCATTTCCCCGAGCTGACGGCAGCTCTCGGCCCCCCCAGCATCAGCCTGCTGGTCGGTGCCTTTGTCTTCGGCCTGTGCATGCAGATCGCCGACGGTTGCGGCAGCGGCACCCTCTACAAAGCCGGCATGGGCATTCCCATGAACACGGCCATACTGCCCTTGTTCGCGATCGGCAGCTTTCTGGGCAGCCTGCACCTGGGCTGGTGGCTGGACCTGGGCAATGCTGCCCCTGTGGGTCTGGTCACGCAATGGGGCTGGGCTCCAGCGCTGATCGCCACGCTGATCGCACTGGCCGTGATCGCTGCAGGCGTGGCCCTGTATGTGAAAAAAGCCAATGCCGCCCTGAACCGCCCGGCCAAGCCGCTGCTGGTGCGCAAATGGCTGGTTGGTGCCGTGCTGCTGGCCATCCTGGCCACGCTCAACCTGATCATCGCGGGCCAGCCCTGGGGCGTGGTCTACGGCTTTGGTCTGTGGGCCGCCAAGATCGCCAACGCCACGGGCGCCGTCGATCTGGCCAGCAACTGGTTCTGGAGCCAGCCCGGCAATGCGGCGCGCCTGCATGAGACCGTGCTGCTGGACGTGACCAGCATCACCAATATCGGCATTCTGGGCGGCGCACTGTGGATTGCCGCCGGCAAGCCCGCGGCTGCCAAGGCACTCACAGGCACGCAATGGGTCGTGGCCCTGGTGGCGGGACTGGTGCTCGGCTACAGCTCGCGCCTGGCTTTCGGCTGCAATGTGGGCGCCATGCTTTCGGGCATCTCCACCGGCTCCATCCACGGCTGGATCTGGGTCCCACTGGCATTTGCGGGCACCATCTTCGGCCTGCGCATCCGCCGCCATTTCGGCTTCTGAGCAAGGAACAACCATGACCTCACCAAGCACCTTGCGCACCGTATTCTGGGCTCTGCTGCTCGTCTTTCTGGCCTGGGACTTTCATACATCGCCGGCCATCGACCTGCGCTTTGAAGCGCCGCTGATTGCAGCAGGCTCCGGCCAGGCAGCACAGGGCGGACATTGCTCCATGCCTGCCGGAAAATAAGCGCCACAGTCCCTGCCCCGACGCCCTGCCCTACGGTCAGGGCGTTTTCTTTGGGGCCTGCTCAGGCCCGGGGCTTTTCCAGCTCAAAGCCCGCTGCCTCCCAGGCCGTCAGGCCACCGGACAATGGCCGGACGTTGTGAAATCCCGCACGCTGCAATTGCCTCGCCACGCGCGCGGCGGAGATCTCGTCGGGACAGTCGCAGTACACAACCAGGCCATGCTCATGCCGCTCACGCGGCAGCAAATGTTCGTAGGCCGCCTTGCCCTTGCCCTGATGCTCCAGCCAGGAGCTGGCCCCGGGAATATGACCCTGGCCGAAGAGCAGGGGTTCGCGCACATCGATCACCGTCGGCGTGATGCCCTGGGCGTTGAGCCCCGCCAGTTCCTCGACCGACATGCGCGGCATCTTCAGCGAGCGCACCACGCGCTGCCTCTGCCACCATTTGCGCGCCACGAAGACCGCGAACGCCACGCACAGCAGCAGCAGCCCCCATTTGCCCAGCGCCGTCAGCACATCGAGCAGATCCTGCACCGTGGAACTGAACAGCGAGCCCAGAAACACCGCCGAGCCCACCCAGATCAGGGCCCCCAGCGTATCGAACAACACAAAGGTGCGCAGCGGCGTGCCCACCACACCGGCCAGCGCACTGGCAATGGAGGCAAAGCCCGGCACGAACTTGGCCACCAGCAGGGACTTAGCGCCCCAACGCCCATAAACCGACTCGGTCTGGCGTATGCAGGCATCGGGCGAGAGCGAAATGCGGCAGATACGTCCCAGCACCCTGTGCCCATAGGCCCTGCCAGCGTGGTACCAGAGCACATCGGCTATCAGCGCTGCAGCCACTGCAATCACAGTGAGCCAGCCCAGACGTGCCAGGCTGCCCCCCTCCAGCGCTCCGGTCACCACCAGCACCGGATAGGCCGGGATGGGCGCGCCCAGCTGCTCTATCAGCACATTGAGAAAGACAATGCCGAAGCCGTATTCCCGAATCAGATCCACGACAAAACCCATGACCCACGCTCCTTACCCCGACCAGGGTTAGCCACCGATGCTAGCGAGACGCGAACATCCCCGGGGCTGCGAGGTTTTGCGCGTCAAGCCTAGTGCAGATGGGACAGAACGGCCTCGAAATGCGTGCTCACATTGAGCGCCGGCGCATGGCCGCAATCCGGCACTTCCAGCCAGGTCAGCAGACCTCGGGCACCGGGGCCACGCTGCAGCATCTGCTCGGCCACCGGCTTGAGCACCAGATCGGACTCCACGCCGCGCAGCAACAGCACGGGCAGTTGCAGCACGTCATAGTGATCCCAGAGCAGATAGTCGTTGTCATGCTCGGTGAACTGCTCGATCATGCGCGGATCGTAATGCGGGGTGACGCGGCCGTCATCGCAACGACGCGTGCTGGTCTCGGTCAGCTTGCGCCACTCGAAATCGCTGAGCCAGCCATAGGGCTTGTAGGCCGCGCGAAAAAAGCCTTCCAGCTCGGCGACGGTGTCGAACACCGGCGGCCGGCCCGCGTAGCTCTTGATGCGGGCCAGCGCAGCCTCCGCCAGTTCGGGCGCGTTGTCGTTGAGCGTGAGTGTGAGAATGCGCCGCCTGAGATCCGGCTCGAACAGGCCGGATGCACAGACCGTGCCTATCGCTCCGCCCATGCTGGTGCCCACCCAGTGCACCTGCTGCAGCGCCAGCGCATCCATCAGCTCGCGTGCCAGCCTGGCATAGAAGCGCAGCTGATACTCCTCGCGCGGGTTGCGGCTCCATTGGCTCAGGCCGCGGCCCAGCGTATCCGGGCAGATGACGCGATAGCCTTGCGCCGCAAGAAACTGCGCCAGTGCATCCATGTCGCGGCCCGTGCGTGCCAGGCCATGCCAGGCGATCACCGTAGCCTTGGTCGGGCCTTGCGGCTGCCAGTCAAGGTAATGAATCTCGTAGCCAGCGCAGTTCGCATAGCGGGATGCCGGCACGATGGCCGCAGAAGCGCAGTTGTTGGGCATGGCAGGTTTCAGCATCAAAAAGGCCTCCAGCGCATATGTGATAAGCGCTATCAGCTATCAACTTCGGTAGTCAGCCGGCAGCCGTAGCCACCGGCCGGTCATGCGTATCAGTCCGGCACGCGGATGGCTCCGGCACTGACCTCTATCCTGTCGGCCGCTGCCGGCGTGCCGGCAATCAGCGGCAGATTGGCTGGCTGTATGGCCGGTGCCTGGCCCGGGTTGCCACCACGCGGCACGGTGCGCACCACCTGGCTGGGAGGCAGCGCCTTGCCGTTGGCAAGGTGGTCATACATGGCATCGAGCGCGCGGTTCAGATAGACATGCAGCGGGATGTAACGCGTGTCGTACCCCGGCAGCACGGTGGGCAGGCCGATGAAGCTGTCGAAGTGCTGGGCATTCGTGACCTCCACATAGCTGAGCTTGCTGGCAGCGCCTTCCACTTTCCGGTTGAGCGCCACATAGGGCCGCGTCGTGTGGTTCACGGGCAGCAGCGCATCCGCGCGGCCATGGACGATGATGGCCGGCTTGCCCTGCAGATTGCCGTTGCGCCTTGTCTCGTCGACACCGGCCTGCAGCGCCCTGGCGGCGCCATCATTGCCCGTGACGAGATTGCGCAGACATAGCGCACCCGGCGTGTTCCAGTCGGCCAGGCCCGAGTCCACCGAGACGGAGAGGAAGTCGCGCGCGGCACCGAACTTGCCCTTGTTGTTGATGAGCTGCACGCCGCTCGATGGCGGCACGCCGTTGCCCGTGGAGAACATGCTGGCCAGCGCCTCTGGGGCCAACGGCGTCACTGCGCCCGCAGCCGTCGCACCGGCATAGCTGTAGCCGCAGAGGTTGTCCTTCACGCTGGCGCGCGAGAACGAGTTGGCAAAAGTGACCGACACGGCGGGCGCCACCTCAAAGGCGGCCAGCGAGGCGTGCAGCTCGCTGGACTCCGGCTCCCAGCCATAGTCGCGCAGCTTCTGCAAAGCTTCTTCGGCCTGTGCCGCCGTGGTCGTGGCATTCAGCAATCCGGCAGTCCTGAGTGCCGCGCAGCGGTTGGGCGCAATCGGCAGAGCCGTGCTGGCAAAGCCCGCAGCAAACGCAGCCGCATAGGGAGAGCCGCTGACCGATGCCGCCAGCGAGGCGCAGGATTGATAGAGGTTGGCATAGCTCGTGAAGTCCACCAGCGTCTTGCCCACCACGGGCAGTGCCGTGCCGCCGCGCTGCACGGTCACGCCGGGGCTGGCGGGCAACTCCACCGCAGGCTCGGACACGGCTACGCCGTTGATCAGCCCCTGCGAGTCCTGCTCGGCGGCGGCAATCGCCGCGCCGCCGCCGTTGGAGATGCTTGATGCAATGACTATGGTGTTGCTCGGCTTGAGCGTCCGCAGGCGTTCGCCCAGAATGTTGCGGTCCCCATAGTGCTCGTTGAGCACGTAGTAGGCGAACTCCACGGCCTGCAGCGTGGTGCGGCCCCAGTCCTTCTCTGGGTTCTGGCCCGAGTGCGCATGCTTGAAGGCAAAGCGGTTGGGTGTGGCAGTATTGAAGGCGGCCAGTTCGCCAGCCGTGAGCCCCGCATTGAATGCAGCCTGCTTGCCCGCTGCGGCAGCCGTGCTGCGCGTGCCGTCGATCAGCGACACGGTGTCGTTCATGAGGTCGTGCGGAGCGGCGCCCGTGCCCTTGTCGGAATAGGCCACCGCGCAGCCGCGCTTGAGCCCCCATTCGCCCGTGGTGATGGCGCCGTACACGCCGCGCGAGCCCGAAGCCGTGGCGGTGATGATGCAGGCCTTCCTGGGATCGAAGCTGTCCGGCACCTGCACCATGAGCGTGACGTTCTTGCGGCCCGTGCCGTCATCCGAGAACGCGATGTACTCGGTGCCGGCAATCCTGCCTTCGCCGGCCGTCACCCGGCCCTGCGCATCCACATTGGGGCCGTAGAGCGTGCCGTAGCCGCCCGCCGCAATCATGTCCAGCATGGCGCGGTAATTGGTGTAGATGGCCAGGCGGCGCAGCTCGGCCGCCGTGGGCTGGAGCGCAATGGCAAAGCCCGGCGCCGTGGCCACGGCCAGGCCGCTCTTGCCCAGGCCCGCGGTCAGCAGGTCATCGCTGCTGCCGTCATAGCTCTGCTGCCGCACCGTGCCCAGGTAACCGGGTTTGGCATTGAGCTCGCCTCCATCGCCGCCCCCGCAGGCGGTCAGCACGGCGGCCGCCAGCACCGCAAGGGCCGCGGGTGGCAAGGCAATCGCATAGGTCTTCTGCATGGGCTTTGTCTCCTGTCGTAGTGAAAGCAGTCAGAGAAGGGATGCCAGTAAAAGATGTCAGGGCTTGCGCGCCGCAGCCGCGCGCAGCCTCCCCACGACACCCGTGGGGAAGTAATAGACCGAAAGCACGAACAGCAGGCCCAACCACAGCAGCCAGCGGTCGGGCGACAGCAGTGCGGCCAGCCAAGGCAGACTGGCACTGGCCTCGCTGGCCATGCGCAGCAGATCCTGCAGATAGCTCTGGGCGATCAGGAATACCACGGAGCCGATCACCGCGCCGTAGATGGTGCCCATGCCGCCGATCACCACAATGAGCAGACAGTCCATCATGATCTCGAATGAGAGCGAGGTATCGGGCCCGTTGTAGCGCAGCCAGACGGCCAGCATGGCGCCAGCCACGCAGGCGAACAGGGCCGACAGCACGCTGGAGGTGGTGCGATAGACCACCACGCGGTAGCCAATGGCTTCTGCACGGAATTCGTTCTCGCGGATGGCTTGCAGCACGCGGCCGAACGGCGAATTGACGATGCGCAGCAGCATCAGCACCAGAACCACGGCCACGGCAAACAGCAGGTAGTAGCTGATGATCCTGCCGTCGATGAGGATGCCGAAGATCTCGTTCTCGAACGGCTCGAAGCTGGGCGACAGCCATTCGGGCATCTTGAAGGTCAGGCCGTCCTCGCCTCCCGTCCAGTCCGACAGCTGCGACGCCAGGGTCTGAAATGCAGCCGCCACGGCCAGCGTGATCATGGCAAAGAAGATGGCACGCACACGCAGGGAGAACAGACCGATGGCCAGGGACAAGAGCAGCGACACCAGCAGCGCCGCCCCCAGTCCCAGGGCCAGCGCCCCCCAGCCCGGCCCCAGCCTGCCTGAGGCAATGGCCACACCATAAGCGCCTATGCCGAAAAACATGGTGTGGGCAAAGCTGACGATGCCTGTATAGCCGAGTAGCAGATCAAAGCTTGCCACCAGCACCACGAAGATCAGCACCTTGGCCGCCACATTGAGCGCCTTGACACCGGGAAAGAGAAACGGCGCCAGGGCCAAGCCCGCGAAGATCAGCAACAACACCATGGCCAGCACGCGGCTGCGCGGCAGGTCGCCGGAGAGCAAACGGTTGAGCATCAGACTAGCCTTTCAAACTTTCATGGCGCCACGTATGCAGCCGGCATGCACCAAGCCAGTTGCCACCGAGCAAGGGCCTGGGCCGGCCGCGCCGCCCCGCAGCGAGGGTGGCGTCCCCCTTCCAGGGGGAAGGCGCGAAGCGACTCAGGGGGTATCTCATCTGTTGGCGACCGGATAGATGCCTTGGGGACGCCACAGCAGGACGGCCACCATGAGCGCGATATTGGAAAACAGCGCAACCTTGGGCACCAGAAAGCCCGCGTAGTTGGCCATCAGTCCCACAAGCAGCGCACCGATCAGCGCACCGCCCGTGCTGCCCAGGCCGCCGATGATGATGACGATGAAGATCAGCACATTGACCTGGGCGCCCATCTGGGCCACCACGTTCTGCTGGTACAGGCCCCACATCACGCCGCCCAGGCCGGCCAGGGCCGAGCCCGCGACGAACACGGCCACGAACAATCGGCGCACGCGGTAGCCCAGGGACTCGACCATCTCGCGGTCCTGCACGCCGGCGCGGATCAGCAGGCCGATCTTGGTGCGCGACAACATGAAGGCCAGCACGGCAAACACGGCAGCGCCCACCAGCACGGCAAAGACCCGGTATTTCTCCACGGCCGCATCGCCCAGCAGCCAGGCGCCCTTCATGGCTTCGGGCAGCGGCAGCGGAATCTGCTGCGGACCCCAGATGACCTTGATCAGCTCCTCGCCGATGATCATGCCGCCCATGGTGATGAGAATCTGCTTGAGGTGCTGGCCGTAGACGGGCCGCACGATGAAGCGCTCGAAGGCCAGGCCCAGGGCCCCAGCCACCAGCATGGCCACGACCATGGCCGGCAGCACGGCCACCAGGTTGCGCCACAGCTGCGCCGAGCCCGTCCAGTCGCCCATGGCACCGAGCACGCTGGTGGCGACGAAGGCGCCCAGCGCGATGAACACGCCATGGCCGAAGTTGAGCACGTCCATGAGGCCGAACACCAGGGTCAGCCCCGAGGCGATGATGAAGATGATCATGCCCATTGCCAGGCCAGCCACCGTCAGCGTAAGCCAGGTGCTGGGAGAGCCCACCAGGGGCAAGGTAGCAAGCGCCAGCAGCGGCACCAGCAGCAGCGGCTTGTAATCCAGGTCCTTGCGTATCATGTCCTCACCTCGGCGCGAACTTTCATATCCATAGCGGCCTGCGCTTGACCAGCAAGCGCTCGATCTGCTTTTTGCTTTGACTCTTGTGACTTCATAGCGCCAGCCCCAGCAGCGACTGCTGCAGTTCCTCGTCGGCCGCAAGATCGGCCATGCGGCCCGCGTGCACGACACGGCCGTTGTCCATTACAGCCACGCCGTCGCCCAGGCGCTTGGCGAAGGCAAGGTTCTGCTCGACCAGCAAAATGCTCACGCCGCTGGCCTTGAGCTGGGCGAAGGCCTCGATCATGTTGTTGATGATGGCCGGAGCCAGGCCTTTGCTGGGTTCATCCACGATGAGCAGATCGCGCGGCTCGACGATGGCGCGCGCCACGGCCACCATCTGCTTTTGCCCGCCGCTGAGCTTGCCGGCCGGGTGGTCCCAGAATTTCTGCACGGCCGGGAACAGCTCGTAGATCCAGTCCAGGCGCGAGCGGTCCATGCGCGCCGCATGCGAGGCCGAGCGTGCAGCCAGCAGCAGGTTTTCCTTGACCGTGAGGTCGGCAAAAATGCCCATGTTCTCAGGCACATAGGCGATGTTGAGCTGGGCAATCGCCGGCGTGGCCAGGCGCATGATGTCCTGCCGGCCAAAGCGGATGCTGCCCTGACCGGCCTGCCACAGGCCCATGATGGTGCGCAGCGTGGTGGTCTTGCCCGCGCCATTGCGGCCCAGCAGCATGGTGACCTCGCCGCGCGGCACAGCCAAATCCACGCCGTGCAGGATGTGATAGGCGCCTATATGGGTGTGCACGCCCTGGAGCTCCAACAGTATCTCGCTCATGATTGTTCTCCTCTTCCCTCTGACGGGGGAAGACCGGGATGGGGGTGAACGTCAGTGCCGCCAACGGCATCCTGGGGCGTCAACCCCAGGTATGCCTGCTGCACCACGGGCGAGGCAATGACTTCGGCCGGTTTACCGTCGGCCACCAGCGTGCCATTGGTCAGCACGATGATGCGGTCGGCCAGCTCGCGCACCACGTCCATCTTGTGCTCCACCAGCAAAATGATCTTGCTGCGATCCTTCTTGAGTTCGCGTATCAGGTCCAGAATCACCGGCGCCTCGTCATGGCTCATGCCCGCCGTAGGCTCGTCGAACATATAGACCTTCGGCTCCAGCGCCATGAGCAGCGCCACCTCAAGCTTGCGCTGGTCGCCATGCGGCAGGGCCGAAACCGGCTCATCGCGCCGCGCCCACAGCGCCACCTGCTCCAGGATTTGCTGCGCGCGCGCCAGCAATGCGCGGTGGTCGCTCCAGATGCTCCAGAGATTCATGCCGCGCCGGTGCGCGCCCTGGCGCGTGGCCTGCACGGCCAGGCGCACGTTCTCCAGCACCGACAGGGCCGGGAACAGATTCGTGAGCTGAAAGGCCCGCCCCAGGCCGGCACGCGTGCGCGCCGAAGGCGGCAGGCCCGTAAGGTCGCGCCCCTGCAACGACACCCTGCCCTCCGTGGCCCGCAACTGCCCCGAGATCAGATTGAAGTAAGTGGTCTTGCCCGCGCCATTGGGGCCGACGATGGCCGTCAGCGTGCCCGGCTCGAAGGAGCAGGTCACGCCGTTGACCGCAACATGGCCGCCAAAGCGGACGGTGAGCTTGTCAGTGGTCAGCATGAGAAATAGGCAAATACAGCCCCTAGCGCCTTACACACAAGCGCATGCAGCTATCAAAAAGTGAACTGAACCTTGCCCGCACGCTGACCAAGTCAGAGACGCCGAGCAAGAGCCGCCTCACGACGATGGCGTCGTTCCCCTCCCGATGAGAGAGGGGACGCCCGGTTAGGGGAAGGCGCGGGGCCGCCTAGGCGAAGTAACTCAGGGGGTGGTTACCGTCCGTTCCGGACGGGAACGTTCATTTCTTCAGGCTTGATCTCGCGCACCAGCTCGGGCACGCCCCAGGCCATGGCCGGATCGTTCTTGATCCTGAAGTGGTACATGCTCTGCATGGCCTGGTGATCTTCCTTGCGGAAGGTCATGACGCCCTTGGGTGTATCGAAGCTCATACCTTCCATGGCCTTGATCAAGGTGTTGGTCTTGGTGTCGCCGCCTGTCTTCTTGAGTGCCGTGACGATGGCCATGGCGGCCGAGAAACCGCCCGCCGTGAAGAAGTCCGGCGGAGCCTTGAACTGCTTGTAACTCATGGAGACCATGGCTTCGTTCACCGGGTTCTTGGGAATGCCGAAGTAATAGTAGGTGGCGCCCTCCATGCCCGGCAGATTCTTGTAGGCCGCCATGGCGGGCAGTATGTTGCCGCCCGTGGCGATCTCGATGCCGAAGCGCTTGAGGTCCATGTCGACGATCTTGAAGGGGTTGCCGGCACCGGCCCAGACAATCCAGATCACCTTCCTGCCCGGAACATCCTTGAGCCTGTCGATCAGGCGCTGGGCCCCGGCCGTGAAATCGGTGGTGGCGGCGGGCAGGTACTCCTCATGCACCAGCTTGCCTTTTTTGACCGCTTCCTTGAAGGCCTTGACGCCATCGCGACCGAAGGCATTGTCCTGGGCCAGCGTCGCAATCGTCACGCCGGGCCTGTCGATGGCCACGGCATTGCTGATCGCGTCCTGGCTGGAGTTGCGGCCCGTGCGGAAGATGTACTTGTTCCACTTGTCGCCGGTGATGGAATCGGCCACGGCGGGCTCGACGATCAGGATCTTCTTGTACTCCTCGGCCACGGGCAGCATGGCCAGCGCCACGCCCGACGCGCTGGGGCCGACAGCCAGATCTGCCTTGTCGTCCGAATAGGCTGCGGCCAGCAGGCTCTTGCCCAGATCGGGCTTGCCCTGGTCATCCTTTTCGATAAGCACCAGCTTCTTGCCTGCCACCGTCATGCTGCCGCCCGTGGCATATTCAAGCCCCATCAGCAGCCCGGCCTGCGTCTGCTTGCCGTAGGCCTCAAGCGGCCCGGTCTTGCTGTAGACATGGGCAATGCGGATTTCGGATTGCGCCAGGGCGCCGGGAACATGAACCACCATGGCCGCCAGAACGGCCGCCTGCAGCAGGCTGCGCTTGTGCATGTGTTGTCTCCTTGAGGATGGATGCGGTGTGTCCGCTTGTCTTTCTATGGTGTGCAGACAGCAGTCTTCGTGCCAGTCTGGTTTTCCTCTGAGGAGCCGCTATACGCAGCTCTATATCGCCTGAAAATCAGGCAATAAATGTCTTTAATTCAGACAGTGACTGATTTCAATACAAATCAACAACCGCCTTAGGGCTCGTCTCTGGCTTTGCTCAATCCGCCATGAAAAAAGGATCACCGGGGTGATCCTTGTGGCTTTCATGCGGCATCGCGTTTTCCGTCCAGCTCCAGCAGCCGCACGGCGTTGTCCTTGAGAATGCCGGGCATGACCTCGGGCTTGAAGCCGGCGACCTCGAAGTCCTTCATCCAGCGCTCGGGCGTGATCAGCGGGAAGTCGCTGCCGAACAGCACACGGTCCTTGAGCAGGGTGTTGGCGTACTGCACCAGCTGCTTGGGGAAATACTTGGGACTCCAGCCCGAAAGATCGATCCAGACATTGGGCTTGTGCAGCGCCACCGAGATCGCCTCGTCCTGCCAGGGAAAGCTGGGATGGGCCATGACGATCTGCATATCGCCGAAGTCCACAGCCACGTCGTCCAGCAGCATGGGGTTGCTGTAGGCCAGGCGCAGACCGCCGCCGCACTTCATGCCGCTGCCGATGCCGCTGTGGCCGGTGTGGAAGATGGCGGGCAGCTTGTAGTGGTTGATGACCTCGTAGATGGGCCAGGCCATGCGGTCATAGGGATGGAAGCCCTGCACCGTGGGATGGAACTTGAAGCCCTTGACGCCGCATTCGGTGATCAGGCGCTCGGCCTCGCGCGCGCCCATCTTGCCCTTGTGCGGGTCGATGCTGGCGAACGCCACCATCATGTCGCTGTTCTCGCGCGCGGCATCGGCGATCTCTTCGTTGGGGATGCGGCGGCGACCCAATTGCGCCTCACTGTCCACCGTGAACATCACCAGACCGATCTTGCGCTCGCGGTAATAGGCAATGGTTTCGGCGATCGTCGGGCGCAATGAGCTGCCGAAGTATTTGTCGGCCGCGCGGTCGTACTCCTCGCCGTAGCTGTCAAAGGGATTGCGGCAGCTGACTTCCGCATGGGTGTGGAAATCGATGGCGATCAGATCTTGATGGTTCATGGGTGGGTCTGCTTTGGGTATTGAGTCAAATCAGCCTCAAGCGCCTGTCACGCCTGCGGTACCTGCTCTCGAAATTGAATGAAGAAATCAATGCTGGATGGATTGGCCATGGCATCGGGGCTGGCCACCTTGGCCGCGTCCGCGCCCAGCAGCAGCTTGCGCACCGGCACCTCCATCTTCTTGCCGGTGAGGGTGCGCGGAATCTCAGCCACCTGAACCACCACATTGGGCACATGACGTGCCGAAGCCTTGGTCTTGATGGCGTTCTTGATCTGGGCGGTCAGCTCGCCCGTCAATGCCTGGCCTTCGGCCAGCGTCACGAACAGCGGCATGAAGGAAGGTCGACCCAGATATTCGAGGTCGACCACCAGGCTGTCCTTGACGGCTTCGAGCTCCTCGACGACACGGTAGATCTCCGCCGTGCCCATGCGTATGCCGAAGCGGTTGATGGTGCTGTCCGAGCGTCCGTAGATCACGGCCGTGCCGCGCTCGCTGAACTCGATCCAGTCACCATGGCGCCAGCAGCCGGCAAACACGTCGAAATAGCTGTCGTGGTAGCGCGCCCCGCTCTCGTCGTTCCAGAAGAACACGGGCATGGAGGGCATGGGCTCGGTAATCACCAGTTCGCCGACTTCGGCGATCACCTTCTGGCCCTGTTCGTTGAAGGCATGGGCGGCCACGCCCAGTTCGCGGCACTGAATCTCGCCCGCGTTGACGGGCAGTATGGGCGCGCAGGCCACAAAGCCCGAGGCGATATCAGTGCCCCCGCTGATCGAGGCCAGCCACAGATCTCTTTTGACGTTCTCGTAGACCCAGGCATAGGCATCGAGAGGCAGCGGCGAGCCCGTGGAGTTGATGGCACGCAGCTTCTCGAACTGGCGCCTCTTCTTCGGCGAGATGCCATCCTTCATGCTCTTGGTGAGGAAGGCCGCACCGCAACCGAAGATGCTGACCTGGTATTGGTCGATGAAGTCCCAGAGCGCATCGTCGCTCGGCGCCGTTGGGTTGCCGTCGGACAGGACCACGGTCGCGCCGGCCAGCAGGCTGCCTATCATCAGGTTCCAGACAATCCAGCCCGTGCTTCCCAGGAACATGAAACGATCGCCGGGCAACACGTCGTGCTGCAGGCGATTGGTTTTGAGATGGGTGAGCACGATGCCGCCATGACTGTGCACCATGGCCTTGGGCAGGCCGGTGGTTCCCGACGAGTACACCACCCACAGCGGATGGGAGAACGGCAGGCGCTCGAACTGCAGCGGCGCTGCATGGCACGTCGCATCGGCCCAACTCATGCAGTCACGCCAGGGCACGGCCGCGTGTTCGGCATCGCTGCCGAACAAGGGGCCAGGAACATGGATCACCTGGGCGATTTCGGGTAGACCCTGGAGCACCTCGTCCAGCACTTCACGGCGATCGAACTGCCTGCCGGCATAGCTATAGCTGTCGGTCGCAAAGATCAGCTTGGGTGCGATCTGCTGGAAGCGGTCCAGCACCACGGATACGCCCATCTCCGGCGCGCAACTGGACCAGATGGCGCCGATGCTGGCACAGGCCAGAAACGCCACCACAGTCTGCGGCACATTGGGCAGATAGGCCACCACGCGATCGCCACGCACTATGCCCAGACCGCGCAGGCTTGCCGCCAGGGCGCCCACATCGCGCTGCAGCTGCTGCCAGGAGACTTCGACTGGGGTCTGGCCCTCGCAGCGCGCAATGATGGCCGGACGCTGGTCGCTGGCCTGGCGGAAGATGTGTTCGGCATAGTTGAGCCGGGTTTCGGGAAACCACTCGGTACCCGGCATCTTGCGGCCGGCCAGCACCTGCGTCGGGTCACCATCGGCCTGAATGTCGAAATAGTCCCAGACGGAGCGCCAAAAGCCTTCGATATCCGTCGCCGACCATTGCCACAGCGCTTCATAGTCGGAGAAGTCATGGCCACGGCTGTCGCGCAGCCAGTCCATGTAATGCCACAGGCCGCTTTGCTCCTGCTGCTGCTGCGTGGGCCTCCACAACTCCTGCCCTTGTACCAATGCCATGCTGTCTCCGGACTCAAATTAGATATTTTTTATAACTATAAAAACAAACCAAGTCCTACCCACCAAGGGCAATCCCTAGCATGGCTCAGAAATTCAGCTTCTCGAGCCGGTCGTAGAGCTTGGCGCGCGATATGCCGAGCGTCCTTGCGACGGCCAGCTTGTTGCCTCCATGGGCCTGCATTGCGGCCCTTATCGCACGGGCTTCGAGCTCGGCCATTTGCTCGGCAAGCGGCTTGAGCAAATCGCCTGCCGCAGCCACGGGTTCCTGCGCCAAGGGCTGCCGATGCGGAACCTGCAGCTCTACCCCGGACGAGCGCAGCACCTGTGCCAGCAGGCCGGCATCAATGTGCGAGTCATCGCAGCGCATGGCTGCCTGCTCCAGCACATTGCGCAGCTCGCGAATATTGCCGCGCCAGGCCTGTGCGACCAGCAATTCCAGCGCCCCCTTTCCCAGCTCCGGCGGAACCATGTCGTTGCGCAGCGCCAGGTCCTCGCAGAGCATTTCCACCAGGGCTGGGATATCGCTGCTGCGCTCGCGCAGCGGCGGCACGCGCACGGGCAGCACATGCAGCCGGTAGAACAGGTCTTCCCGGAAGCGCCCGTCGCGCACCATCTGCAGCAGATCCCGAGAGGTGGCGGCCACCACGCGTACATCGAAATGCACGATCTGGTTGGAGCCCAGCGGCTCGATCTCTCCCTCCTGCAAGGCCCGCAGCAGCTTGGCCTGCAGACTGGCGGGCATGTCGCCGATTTCGTCGAGAAACAGGGTGCCGCCATCGGCGAGCTTGAACTTGCCATCGCGCGTCTTGCGGTCGGCTCCGGTGAATGCGCCCGGAGCCACGCCGAAGAATTCAGCCTCCAGCAGCGTTTCGGGAATGGCCGCGATATTGACGCTCACAAAAGGACCGGCAGACCGAGCCGATGCGGCATGGATGGCATGGGCCAGCACCTCCTTGCCGGTACCGGTCTCGCCCAACAGCAGCACCGGACTCATGGACTGGGCCGCCCGTCGCGCCTGGCGCTTGACCTCGACCGCAGCCGGGCTGCTGCCCACAAAGCTGGCAAAGCTGTATTTGCTGCGGCGCGAACCCTGTACGGACGCCTGCAGGCTGCGGCTGCGCTGGGCAGCCAGCTCGCGCCGCGCTTCATCGAGATCGCGCTGCAGCATCGCAAACTTGCTGATCAGCGGCTGTAAGGTCGTCTCGGGCTGATCGAACAGCACAATGCCGATGGCACCGATCACGCCACCTTCATCGTCATGCAGCGGCAGGCGGCTGACGACAAAGGTTCCGGCGCTATTGGTCAGCAGATCGATCAGGACCGGCTTGCCGGTCTCCAGCACGCTGCGCATCTGCGTGTTGGGGATGACCTCCTCCACCTTATGCCCGAGAAAATCGCCCACGCCGGCTACTCCCAGGCGTGGCAAAAAACGCTCGTAGCCTTTGTTGACCCAGACAATGCGCCCGCTTCTGTCGACCAGAAACATGCCCTGGCTCATTGACGAGAACAGCTGAAACATGGACCGTGCCGCCAATGCATAGATGCCGTCGGCATCGTCGGGCAGCTCGCAAGCGAAATCGTTGGGTAGCCGTTGGCTCATTTCCATCATTGCGCCATGGTAGGGCGACATTGCCCCAAAACCATCGGCACAGACCTCCAGCTAGCGCATTCAAAGCATGCTTTAGCCGGCCTCCATAAAAAAAATCCCCTGTCCAGCTCACCGAACAGGGGATATGAATGCAACGGGCTCCATGCGTACAGCACCCGCAGCAGGCTAGGAAACGGGACTCAGGCGGCGCTTGCCTCCCGGGCCTGCTTGGCCTCCGACAGGCGCTTGAGCACACGGGGAATGATCAGTACGGCCAGCACGATGATGATCAGCGTCAGCGACATGGGACGCTGCAGGAAGATCCACCAGCTGCCTTCGCCAATCGACACTGCATTGCGCATCTGCGCTTCCGCCAAGGGGCCGAGGATCATGCCCACCACCACGGGAGCGGTGGGGAAGTCGAAGCGGCGCATGATCACACCGAGCAAGCCAATGCCGTAGAGCAGGAACAGATCGAACGCGCTCTGGCGCATGCCGTAGGCACCGACCGTTGCAAAGATCAAGATGCCGGCATACAGCTGGGGACGCGGAATCTTCAGCAGCTTGACCCACAGACCCACCATGGGCAGGTTGAGCACCAGCAGCATCACGTTGCCGATGTACAGCGAGGCAATCAGCGCCCAGACCAGGGCCGCCGAGCTGGTGAACAGCTGGGGGCCGGGGTTGATACCGTAGTTCTGGAAGGCGCCCAGCAGCACGGCCGTGGTGTTGCTGGTAGGAATGCCCAGCGTCAGCAGCGGAATCAGGGCTGCGGTCACGGTGGCATTGTTCGCAGCCTCCGGACCGGCCACGCCTTCGATGGCGCCCTTGCCGCCGAACTCGGCCTTGTCTTCGCCCTTGGCCAGCTTCTTCTCGGTCGCGTAGCTCAGAAAGGTCGGGATCTCGGTGCCGCCAGCGGGAATGCAGCCAAACGGTGTACCCAGCAGCGTGCCGCGCATCCAGGCGGGCCAGGAACGCTTCCAGTCACGCTTGGTCATGTGCACACGGGTCAGCTTGTTCTGCGACTCCTCGACCTTGCCTTCATACATGGCGGCATACAGCACTTCAGCCACAGCAAACAGACCCACTGCCACCAGCACGATGTCGATGCCGTCCAGCAGTTCCATCTTGCCGCCGGTATAGCGCGCGGCACCGGAGATCTGATCCATGCCGATGCAGCCTGCAGCCAGGCCGACAAACAGCGCCGTCATGCCGCGCAGCGAGCTTTGGCCCAGCACGGCGCTCACGGTGGTGAAGGCCAGCACCATCAGCATGAAGTACTCGGGCGGGCCCAGCTTCACGGCAAAGTCGGCGACATAGGGAGCGAACATGGTCACCACCACGGTGGCAAAGGTCCCCGCGACAAACGAGCCGATGGCGGCGGTTGCCAGCGCCGCACCCGCTCGGCCGCTCTTGGCCATCTTGTTGCCCTCCATGGCCGTGACCATGGACGCCGTTTCGCCGGGCGTGTTCAACAGAATCGAGGTGGTCGAGCCGCCATACATGGCACCGTAGTAGATGCCGGCAAAAAAGATCATGGATGCCGTCACATCCACCTTGGCGGTGATGGGCAGCAGCATGGCCACTGCCACGGCCGGGCCGATACCGGGCAGCACGCCCACAGCCGTACCCAGGGCACAGCCCACCAGGGCCCACAACAGATTGGCGGGCGTGATGGCGGTGGCAAAGCCTGCCATCAAAGCATTGAAGATATCCATTACAGCCACCCCGTCTGAGTCAAGCCAGGCAGATTGATTGCCAGGAACTGAGTAAACATCCAGAAAACGGGCGCTGAAATCAGCAAGCCAGTGATCACATCCTTCACCCAGGTGCCGATTTCAGAGGCCTGAGGCTGATGCGCGGCGCGGCGCAGGCCCTGCACGGCCAAGACATAGCAAATCGTGCAGCTGAAGATAAAGCCGACGGTTCCAATCAAAGCCGCATTGATCAGCAGACCTGCAGAAACCCAGACAAAAGACAATATATCGGCCTTGGCATGGCCGCCAGGATCCGCCGCATGGCGAAAGCCGCCGCTCCGAGCTTCCCAGATCAACAGCGCACCGCAAACGGCCAGCACGATGGCGCACAGCCAGGGCAGAAAGTTGGGGCCGACGCCGCCATATCCCGAATCGGAAGGAATCTGCAGTGCGCCGACAGCCAGGCCGACAGCGACCAGCAGCACGCCCGAACCGACAATGGTTTGCGCTCTTTTGGACGGTACATTGGGGCTTTGCGGCTGATCGGGGTCTGCATAGGCCGAAACCTGTGCGGCCTCCGCTGCCCGGGCCAGATCTTGGAATGAATCAGACATGATGAATGTGTTTGATTTCAATGGTTTTCGGAACCCGTCAGAGCAAACTTGCCAGTAGCTCTCACGGCATCATGGGGTTGCACAAACCCTGGCTTGCGCCGTCAGGGGCAGGCCATCAATCAGTGCGGGGAAAACAGCAGGACACAACGCGATCAGGGCTGAAGTCGCCAGCCCTGTACCATGTCCCTGGAGCGTGTTCACGCGCCAGAGGCCGCTGCAGAACGCAGCGGCCTGATGATCATCAGATCATGCCGGACTTGGCCATGGTGGCGCGCAGGCTGGCGAACTCGTCATCCACGAACTTGCCAAAGGCATCGCCGCCCAGCCAGGCAGGTGTCCAGTCGTTCTTCTGCAGCGCTTCGGCCCAGGCCTTGCTCTTGGTGGCTTTTTCGATCTGGGCGACCAGTTCGTCGCGCTGGGCCTTGGAAATGCCGGGCGCGCCATACACACCGCGCCAGTTGCCGATTTCCACATTGATGCCCTGCTCCTTGAGCGTGGGAATGCTGGAGGCCGCACCCTTGAGGCGTTGAGCCGAAGTCACGCCGATGGGCTTCATCTTGCCGGTTGCGATGTATTCCGCAAACTCGCTGAAGCCGCTGCCGCCCACGGTGACGTTGCCGCCCAGAATGGCGGAGATGGCCTCGCCGCCCCCACGGAAAGCCACGTAGTTGATCTTGGCTGGGTCCACACCCACTTCACGGGCGATCATGGCCGCAGCAATATGTTCGGTGGAGCCACGCGAGCCACCGCCCCACTTGATGGATCCAGGGTCCTTCTTGAGCTGGGCCACCACTTCCGCCATATTCTTGTAGGGCGAATTGGCGGGCAGCACAAACACGTTGTACTCGCTGGTCAGGCGCGCCAGAGGCGTGGCCTGGCTCAGGTTGACGGGAGGCTTGCCGGTAATGATGCCGCCCAGCATCACGGCGCCCATGACCATCATGGCATTGGGATCGCCCTTGCTGCCGTTGACGAACTGGGCCAGACCGATGGCGCCGGCAGCGCCGCCCTTGTTGTCATAAGTGACGGAAGAAGCCACACCTGCGTCCTGCAAGGCCTTGCCCAGGGCACGGCCTGTCGTGTCCCAGCCGCCACCAGGGTTGGCGGGCAGCATCATCTTGATGGCTGCCGCTGCCTGGGCCGACAGGGGCAAAGCACCGGCCGCCGCCAAGGCTGCCAGAGACTTCAGAAACGTATCACGACGCATGATGTACTCCTTATGTAGTTGGTGAATGCAATCATGGACAGCCTGCCTGTCAAACGGCTGTCCAATCACCTAGGGCTATCCCCTAAGCAAGCCCGGTAGTTTCACGACTTGTCTTCGCATTCGCAGCGCAGTGCTATGTTCGGCTCCATGCAATTACTGCTTGTTGAAGATGATTCCGCCATGCGCACCACGCTGCAGCGCACCCTGATGCGCCGCGGGCTGCATGTGGATGTGGCGGCCGACGGCCCCAGTGCACTTGCTCACTGGCAGACCCGCGAACCCGATGCCGTGGTGCTAGACCTGAGCCTGCCCGGCCTCGACGGCCTGCAGGTGCTGGAGCGCGCCCGGGCCCTGGGCCTGCGCACACCGGTGCTGATACTGACGGCACGTGGCACCGTGGGCGACCGCGTCATGGGGCTGAACGCCGGTGCCGACGACTATCTGGCCAAGCCCTTTGACCTCGACGAACTGGAAGCACGCCTGCGCGCCCTGCTGCGCCGCAGCCAGGATAGCTTCACACCCAGATCGGCCTCTGAAGTTATCACCCTGGGCGCATTGCGCTATGAAAAGGAAAGCGGCGCCATTTATCTCGACGACAAGGTCCTGGAGCTGACCCCGCGCGAGCTGTCCATGATGCATGCGCTGCTGGCCCGCCCCGGCCATGCGGTCACCAAGGAGCGGCTGTTCAGTCTGGTCTTCCCCGGCGAGGTCGATGTGCAATACGAGGCCGTGGAAGTCGTGGCCTACCGGCTGCGCAAAAAGCTGGGCGGCACCGGCGTGCAACTGGTCACGCTGCGCGGACTGGGCTATCTGGTCAAGGCCGAGGCGGCCGCATGACAGCTGCTGGTGCCAAAGCGCGGCTCAAGACGGCCTGGTCGCTGCGGCGCCTGCTGCTCACCGGCATCTTGCTGCCTGTGCTGGCGCTGATTGCCCTCAACGCCTGGAGCCTCTATCAGCAAACCCTGGCATCGCTGCATACGGCTTACGACAGAACCCTGCTGGCCTCGGCCAAAAGCATCAGCGAGCAAATTGGCGTCACGGGATACGACGATCAGGCACAGTTGCGCGCCATTGTTCCCTATTCGGCACTGGAAATTTTCGAGGCTGACAACCAGAGCCGCATGTTCTACCGCGTCTCCACGCTGGACGGACAGTTGATCTCCGGCTTCGAGGAACTGCCAGTCTGGAACGGCAGGATTCCGCAGCGCCCGCCCTATGCGGCGCTGGTGGACTTCTACGACGACGAGTTTCGCGGCCACCCCGTGCGCGTGGCCGTGCTGCTGCAGCCGGTTGCCAGTGCCAACGGACGCGGCATGGCCGTGATCCAGGTGGCCGAAACCCTGGAACTGCGCGAATCCCTGGCCTTGCAGATTCTGCGTGACACCTTGATTCGTCAAGCCTTGCTGGTGCTGGTCGTCGCCCTGATCGTGATCATCGTGGTGCAGCGCGCCACCCAGCCCATACGCCAGCTCAGCCAGGATCTGCAGGGCCGTGCCCAGGGGGATCTGAGTCCGCTCGCTGCGCCCGAGGTCCCGCGCGAAGTCCAGCCCCTGCTGGAAGCCACCAACCAGACCATGCAGCGCCTGCAAGGCCTGCTGAGCAATCAGAAGCGCTTTGTGCGCGACGCCTCGCACCAGCTGCGCACGCCGCTGGCCGTGCTCAAGGTTCAGGTTCAGTCAGCCAAGCGCGGCGATATTCCTCCGGCCCAGGCCTTTGCCGAGATTGACGACACGGTGGACCGCGCCACCCGCGTCGCCAATCAGATGCTGGCCCTGGCCAAGGTCGAGCAGCTGCGCCAGGAAGACAGCAACCAGAGCAGCGCCATGCTCGCCCAGCTCGACGATATCGTGCGCGACGTGGCGCTGGAGCTGTCGCCGCTGATTGCCGATCACGACATGGACTTCGGCATCGAAACCCAGGCCTGCTGCGTGGCCGCCCATGAATGGATGCTGCGCGAGTTGACCCGCAACCTGCTGCACAACGCCATACGCCACACCCCCAGGCACGGAAGTCTGCAGATCGATGTGCGCGCGCACGACGGCATGGCGCAGCTGAGTATCGAAGACAGCGGCAGCGGCATCGACGATGAACTGGCCCAGCGACTGTTCCAGCCCTTTTCGGCGGGCAACACGCGCAGCGGCTCGGGCCTGGGCCTGGCCATCTGCCAGGAGATCGTGCAGACCCTGGGCGGCCAGATCGAGCTGCGCAACCTGCACGACGGACTCGGCCGCGTGCGTGGCCTGCAGGCGCTGATTCAGCTGCCCCTGCACAATGGCGATGCCCAGGACATGGATACTGCTCTGACTTGAATCGCCATCCCTTCACGCCGCAAAATACCGATATGAGTGAAACTGAATCCATGCGTCTGGACAAATGGCTGTGGTGCGCGCGGTTCTACAAGACCCGCAGCCTGGCTGTGGAGGAGATTGGCAAGGGCCGGGTCACGGTCAACAACGCCAATGCCAAGGCCTCGCGTGAAATCCGCCCGGGCGACCACATCCACCTGCGCCAGGGCAATATTCCCAGGGAAGTCATAGTGCGCGGGCTGAGCGGCATGCGCGGCCCGGCACCCGTGGCCCAACAGCTATACGAGGAAACGGCGCAAAGCATTGCCCAGCGCGAACAGCTGGCCGAGCAGCGCCGTCTGGCACCTGAGCCCGCCGAAGCACTGGCGGCCCAGCACACCGGCCGCCCCACCAAGCGCGACCGCCGCGAAATCGACCGCGTGCAGCACAACAGCGGCTGGGGCGACCGCTGGAGCGCTTCCATCGATGACTGAAAACCTTCGCCCATGAAGCGCAGGCTGCTGATCTCCGCACTCTCCACCGTGGCAGTTGCGGCAACCGGCGCCTTGAGCTGGTCGTGGCTGCGCAAGCGTCAGGGCAGTACCGAACGTCGAGCCGTGATCCAGATGGTCTTCAGCCAGGCGCTGCCGCCGCTGAGCGCCCAGCATCTGCAGCTGATGCGCCTGCTGCGGGTGCAGTGGATGCCCGTAGAGTCTGGGGCACCCGGCTTCGATCCCGTGCAGCCCTTGGGCGGCGATCTGTCCACCCTCGACACGGCCCAGCAGGTGCTGCGCAATCACGATCCTGCTCTGGCCACCAGGCTCCTGGCCGAGGTCTGCCTTTGGCTGCCGCAGTTTGTGGCCACCGCCACCTTGGCGCCCGGTCGCTATGCCTTGCCGCCCGACTTCTCAGGTCAGGCGCCAGACAGCAGCTTCGACTTTCGTCCCGAACACCTGACGCTGCTGCATGCCGCCCTGTGGCGAGAAGTCGGTACCGATGACCTGCCTTATGTCTTGGCCGAGGAGGAAGACGGCCAGGCGATCTGGCCCTTGCCCTATATCGACGGCAAGCGGCCGTATGGCGACCGCAGCTACTACCAGATCGACATGGCCGACATTCTGGGCAAGCCCTATGCCAGGAACGCACAGGGCCAGTACATTTTGCCGCCCCAGAAAGACGAGGCGCTCAAACAGTTGCATCTGCAAACCCAAGCCGCGCTGCAGATCCTGCTCATGCATGGAACGCCCTCAGGGATCCGAAGCTTGGCGACGTAAGCAGGGACAGGACTGTGGCAAAGTCCACCCCTCATAAAATATGAGCATTTAGCGCTTTATTACAAAGCTTTTCAGGAAACTTTCACCTTGAAAAGCTTTCAAAGCTTGCGCAAGCAGCTCTTATTCAAGTAGCAATCACTCCTCCTCGATGACGGCCAGACTCGCTCTTGCGCCTGGGCTGCTGGCACTCTTTTCATCTCCCTCGGCCTTCTTCGCGCATGTCTTCCGCTTTTTCAGCACCGCTCTCCTCTTTCTCCTCACGCTCCCCACTATGGCTGCGCCATGCCGGCATCGCAATGCTGGCCATCGGCAGTGTGGCCTGCTCCGCCCGGATGCCTGCGCCCTCGGCAGCGGTCAGCCCCGCATCGCTCATCCAGGTCAGCAATCCCACGCGCAGCACCCAGGGCTTTGAGCAATGCCCGCAGTTCTTTGCCAATGGCAAGGCCCCCGTGCTCAGCGATCAGCCCAAGCTGCGTGCGCTGTGCTATGACGCGTTTGCCGTGCTGCACAGCGGCCAGAGCAAGACGCCCGTCTTCGTCGCTCAACGCCTGAACAAGGCCCTGGTCGCCGATGCCGACGAAAAGCGCACCAACAAGTTCTACAGCGATGCCCGCCTGCCTCGTGATGAACGCGCCGAGCTGGACGACTACAAGCGTTCCGGCTACTCACGCGGCCACATGGCTCCCGCTGGCGACATGCCGACCGCACAGGCTATGGCCCAGAGCTTCTCGCTGGCCAATATGGTGCCCCAGTCCATCAAGCAGAACGGCGGCCCCTGGGCCCGCATCGAAAAAGACACACGCAGCTATGCGCAACGGGCTCAGGGCGATGTCTACATCATCACCGGCCCGGTCTTTGATACCAATGCAGCCTCCGTCGGCCACAACCAGGTGCGTGTGCCCAGCTTTCTCTACAAGCTGGTTTATGACGCTCAGAGCCAGCGTGCCTGGGCGCACTGGCAGGCCAATGATGATGCGGCCCGTGTCACCGAGCCCATCAGCTACACGGAGCTGGTGCGCCGCACCGGCATCGAATTCCTGCCCGGCGCTGCGCTGCAAGCCTCGGGCAAGCTCCAGCAGACGTCCATGCTCCCTGCGCAGAGACACTGATTTACCGTGTCCCCAATCAAAAAGCCTGCTGGCGCAAGCCAGCAGGCTTTTTATGGTTCTCTGTCTTACTTGCCCGGCTTGAACAATTCCAGCTCATCCGCCGTAAGCCAGCGCCATTGGCCAGGCTCCAGCTCTGCGGGCAACTCCATGCCGCCGATTCTTCTGCGATGCAGACCTTCGACCCGGTTGCTCACGGCCGCAATCATGCGCTTGACCTGGTGATACTTGCCCTCGGTCAGCGTCAGATCCAGCACATGGCTATCCACCTGCTCGCAGGCCGCTGCCTTGACGGACTTGGGATCATCATCGAGCACGACACCATCCAGCAGCCGCTGTATCTGCTTGGCATCCACTGGATGCTTGCAAGTCACCCGATAAACCTTGGAGACATGCTTTTTGGGCGACGACATGCGGTGGATGAACTGGCCATCGTCGCTGAGCAGCAGCATGCCCGTCGTATCCTGATCCAGGCGCCCCACCGCCTGAACACCTTGCACCGCCCCTTTGTTGGGTCGTTGACGCAGCGGAGCTGGCAGCAAGGTGTAGATGCTGGGATAGGCCGATGGCTTTTGCGAGCATTCGGTGCCAGCAGGCTTGTTCAGCAGCACATAACCCAGCTCGTGATACTCCCACTCCACGCCTTGCACCTTGAAGCGCAGACCTTCGGGATCCACCTGCTGGGTGGAATCCAGGACCTTCTCCCAGTCAGAAGTCTGCGGGTTCCACAGTTCCACCCAGCCTTGCTGCACCAAGCCGGAGCAGACACGGCGAATGCCAAAGCCTTGTGAATACAACATGTCCTGCAGCTGCATGCTCATCCTTTCCATGTCCACTACTGCGCAAGCAATATCAAGAATACCGATTGATC
>NZ_BBXH01000032.1:0-56283 GCF_001010305.1 Comamonas sp. E6 | reverse complement strand
TGGAAATCGCCAAGGCCGAAGGCGCGCGCCTGGCCGCCGGTGGCGCCCGCGTCGCCTGCCACACGGGAAGCGGCAAGCAGGGCTACTACATGGCGCCCACGTTGTTTGTGGACACCGAAGCCGGCATGCGCATCAATCGCGAGGAAGTCTTCGGCCCCGTGGCCAGCGTGATCCGCGTCAAGGACTACGAAGAGGCCCTGGCCGTGTCCAACGACACGCCGTTCGGCCTGTCGGCCGGCATAGCCACCACCAGCCTCAAGCACGCCACGCACTTCAAGCGCCACAGCCAGGCCGGCATGGTCATGGTCAACCTGCCCACGGCGGGTGTGGACTACCACGTGCCGTTTGGTGGGCGCAAGGGCTCAAGCTACGGCCCGCGCGAGCAGGGCCGCTATGCCCAGGAGTTCTACACCACGGTGAAGACGGCCTATACGCTGGCCTGATGCTTGGGGGCTGTTCAAGCAAGCTGCAAAGCTTGAGCGGCCCATTTTTCAGAAGAAGAGCGAGCCCGCCCCGGTCGCGTCGGCCCTGTAGCGAAAGCTGCTACGCTGCGGCCCAGTTTTTCGCTCTTCTCTTCCATGGATTCGCTCACCCCTTTGCGCGCCTTCAGGCGCATTGTCGAACTGGGCAGCATTGCCAGGGCAGCCGACGCACTCGATCTTTCCTCGGCGGCTCTCAGCAAGCAGTTGCGCGCGCTGGAAGCACAGCTGGGTGCGGTGCTGATCCAGCGCACCACGCGCCGCATGAGCCTGACCGATACCGGCCGGGCCTATTACGCCGAATGCTGCCGGCTGCTCGATGGCTTTGACATGCTGGAGCAATCGGTGCGGGCGCAGTCCGAGCTGGTGACGGGGCGGCTGCGCGTGAACGCGCCGCTGTCGTTTGCGCTGAGCACGCTGGCGCCGCTGCTGGCGCGCTTTATGCAGCGCCATCCGCAATTGCAGATCGACCTATCCATGGAAGACCGGCTGGTGGACGCCGTGGGCGAGGGCTTTGATGTCTCCATACGCCTGAGCGCCGAACTGGCGGATTCATCGCTGATTGCGCGGCGCCTGGCCTCGCTGTCGCAAATGTTGTGCGCTTCGCCGGCCTATTTGCAGCAACACGGCCGCCCGGCCAGCGTGGCCGCACTGCGTGGCCATGCACTGCTGAACTACAGCCTGGCACAGGTTGACGACGGCCTGCAAGTTCCGAGCGAAGCACGAGCCAGCGTCAACAACAGCCTGATGTTGCGGGAGCTGCTGGTGGCCGGCCTCGGCATCGGTGCACTGCCGTCCTTTCTAGCCCGGCCCGCCATCGCTCAGGGCCAGCTGGAGGCATTGAGCCTGCAAGACTGGGCAGAGCCGCCACGCCATGTCTACGTGGTCTACCCCACGCAACGCCACCTGCTGCCCAAGGTGCGCGCCTTTGTGGACTTTCTGGCAGAAGAGCTGCCTGCGGCGATGGGCGGCGATTCTTGACGCAGGATTAAGAGTCTCTCAAGCGCAGGCCTCTTACTCCTGCGAGGCCTGCGCCCTACGCTTGCTGTCCATCAGCCATGAAGGACACAAGCATGACGCAATGCCATGATTTTTCCTGCGCTCTGCCCGCGCAGGTCGCAGCCCATCCAGCCCCTGCCCCGGTCCTGTCCGCGGCAGCGCAGGCTGCTCCCGTCATCGATTTCTTCCACGACGTGGTTTGCGGCTGGTGCTATGTGATGTCGCCGCGCCTGCGTCAGGTGGCCCGTGAGCTGGGCCTGCGCATACGTCAGCGCAGCTTTGTGCTGCAAGCCTCCCGCGCCGAAATGGTGGTCAGGTTTGGCTCCATGGAGCAGGCCAAGCAAACCATTCTCGGGCACTGGGAGGCCTGCGCGCAGCATGACGACACCCAGCGTATCGACATCGAAGGCATGCGCCGCGAAAGCTTCGAGTACCCCAGCGGCCTGGCTGGCGCACTGGCCTGCCAGGCTGCCCAGATGCTAGAGGGCGACGAGGCTCACTGGAATCTGTTCGATGCCATACAGCACGCCCATATGAGTGCCCATCGCAACATAGGCGACGCCGAGGTGCTGCTGGACATCGCCACGCACACCGGCTTCGAGCGCAATGCTTTTGCACGCAGCATGGAAAGTGCCGAGGCCTTGAACATGGTTCACCAGGACCTCGCACTGGCCCGGCACCTGGGCCTGCGCAGCATTCCCAGCGTCATCGCTCCGGGCCTGCCCATGCTGCAGACCCTGCCCCTGGACCTGCTGCGCGAGAGGCTGCGCAGCCTGGTGGGCTAAGCCATTTCCTCTCACCTTCTCACTCGCGCCGCAAGGTGCACAGCTTCCTAGGAAACACTCATGAACTTTTCTTTCCGCGCCCGTGTTCGGCGCTTGCCCTCCCTGTTGCTCGCGATGGCAGCAGCGTTTTCCGGCCTGGCTCATGCCCACGGCGGCCACACGCTCCCGGCCGGTGCCGGCCAGGATGTGGGCACCAGCCCCTGGGGGCCGGGCGACGAGATCGGCCGCCTGAATCTGATCACGCCTGCCTCGCGCGCTGCCATCCTGCAGCGCATCACAGGCGGGCAGGTCTATGACCTCGCCACCGAGTACTACGTGGGCATGCCGAGCTGGCAGGACGCCGGCGATCCGCACTACCAGTTCTGGATGACGCACACGCCACGCGGCACCGTGGTGGACGACCCCATGAACGTAGGCAAGAGCATGAATGCCACGCGCAGCTACACGGGCACGGCTTTCTCCATGTACAGCCATACGGGCACGCACATCGACGCACTCAACCACTTCGGCATACGCGGCAGGATCTGGAACGGCTTCAGTGCCGACGAACATCTGGGCGACCGCGGCTGGCAGCGCACAGGCATAGAGAAATTCCCGCCCCTTGTGGCGCGCGGCGTGCTGATTGACGTGGCTGCGGCCAAGGGCCTGGACATGCTGCCCGACCAGTACCGGATCACCCGGCAGGACCTCAAGGAGGCGCTGGCCCGCCAGAACGTGACGCTGCAAAAGGGCGATATCGTGCTGATTCGCACGGGCCGCATGAAGCTCTACGAGCAGCCCCAGGCTTATATGGCCAAGCCGCCAGGGCTGGGCCTGGATGCGGCCCGCTTTCTGGCCGAGGATGCGGGTGCCATGATCATCGGCGCCGACAATCTGAGCCTGGAGACCTTCCCCTCCGAGGTGGACGACGACTATGTGCCGCTGCACAGCTATCTGCTGGCCCAGCAAGGCATACCCATCATGGAGCTGGTAGCCCTGGACGCACTCTCGCGCGATAAGGTCTATGAGTTCGCCTTCATTGGAGGGCCGCTCAAGATCCGCGGTGGCGACGCCGCGCCGCTGCGCCCGATCGCCATTCCGGTGCGCTGAGAGCGGCGCTTGCCGGAGCCAGTCCCCGAGCGCCGCTCAGAAAAACAATGTGCGCACCCAGGGGGCAGCCAGCACGTTGACGGCACCGGCAATCATCATCACCAGCGATGCCATCACGGCCTGCACCTCGCCGGCTTGGCGCGCGCGGGCCACGCCGCTGCCATGGGCGGCTCCGCCCCAGCTGGCGCCCGTGGCCAGCTTGCTGCGGATGCGGGGCAGCACACGCAGCACGGTCTCGCCCAGTAGCATGGCGCTGACACCGGTCAGCAGCACGAACAGGGCCGCCAGATCGGTGGGACCGCCCAGCACTTTCTCGGCCTCGATCGCAAACGGTGTCGTGATGCTGCGCACGGCCAGGCCTTTTTGCAGCGCCTCGGACAGGCCGAACATATCGGCAAACGCGATGGTGGTGGAGATGGACACCAGGCTGGCCACGACCACGCCGGTCGCAATCGACATCCAGTGCTTGCGCAGCAGCTTGCGGTTCTCGTACAGCGGCAGCGCAAAGGCCACTGTGGTGGGACCCAGCAGCCAGACCAGCCAGTGCGTCTGGGCAATGTATTGGGGGTAGCTGACATGGGTCAGCAGCGACAGGCCGATCAGCACCATGGGCGTGGCAACGATGGGCATCAGCAGCGGGTGGGGATGCTTGCGGTACAGGCGTTTGTTGACCCAGTAACAGGCCACGGTGGTCAGCAGTGAGAGCAGACCGATGACTTCATTCGACAGCATGGCTTACTCCTTGCCGGCTTCGCGGCCGGACCTGCGCCTTGCCAGCCACAGCTCGAAGCGGTAGACGCGATCGACCGCCAACGCGGTCACTCCCATCACACAGGCCGTGCTGGCCACGATGACGGCCAGGATGCGCAGGCCCTGATGGCGGATCAGATCGGGGTATTCGGTGACCACCAGCATGGCGGGCACAAAGAACAGCAGCATCTCGGCCAGCAGCCAGTTGGTGCCGCTTTGCAGCCAGCGCGCCTTGACCAGGCCCGAGAACAGCCCCACCGCAAGCAGGCCGAAACCGATCAGGCCGGCCGGCATGCTCCAGCCGAAATGCTGGCGCAGCACATCCATGGCAATCCAGATGGCGCTGAGCAGGCACACTTGCAGCACGGCCTTGAGCAGTTGCCAGAGTGTCTGGGCAAAAGAATGGCTGCCGCCCTGGGTGCGAGGGGTGGCAGCTTCCGGGATCTGTGACATGGATGCGATTCTAGGGTTTTCACCTATATTCATAAAATGACTTATTTTCATTTTTTCCATGCGTAAAAGGAATTGTCATGGACCTGCGTGCCCTGCGTTACTTCATCGAGGTCGTGCGCCAGAACGGCTTTACCCGCGCGGCTGACGCCTTGCACGTGACCCAGCCCACCATCAGCAAGATGGTCAAGGCGCTGGAGGACGAATTCGGTGGCCGCCTGCTGCTGCGCGAGGGGCGGGGCGTGCAGCTCACCGATGCCGGCCAGGTGGTCTATGACCGCGGGATGGAGATTCTTGAACAGGCCCAGCTGCTGCGCCGCCAGGTGGCCGAGGTCGACCACATCACGCGCGGCGAGCTGTCCCTGGGCATCATGCCCACCACGGGCCATTACATGGCGCCGGTGATCGCGCTGTTCCAGCAGCGCTATCCGGGTGTGAACCTGCAGGTCAACGAGCAGGGGGCGCGTGCCCAGTACCAACTGATCCAGGAAGGCAAGCTGGACATGGCGCTGGGCCTGTTCTCCGCCCCCGATCCTGCGCTGGAGCGCTACACCGTGGCGCGTCAGAAGACGCGCGTGGTGCTGCCCGCCCGGCAGGTGACAGACCCGGGCCAACCCATGCGCTGGAGCGATCTGCGCGAGCTGCCGTTTGTGCTCTACACCTCGGACTTTGCTCTGCACGAGCATGTGCTGCAGCAATGCGAGGCAGCGGGCTTCACGCCACAGGTCAAGCTGCAGACGCGCTACTGGGATTTCATAGGCCATCTGGTCGCGGCCCAGGTGGGTGTGGCCGTGATGTTCGAGCATGTCATCGCCCGCTATGACCCGCAGCGCGTGGCCAGCCGCCCGCTGGTGGAGCCCGAGATTCCCTGGGATGTGGCGCTGATGTGGCGGCCCGGCTACCTGTCGCGTGCGGCCCAGGCCTGGCTGAACTGCGTGCGTGAGGTGTATCCACAGCCGCTCCTCGGTGCTGCTTTTCCGGATTTTCAAAACTGATAGCTGTTTTCCATTGTCCAGTAAGCGATACAAGGCTTTTTGATGCTTGATGCCAGTCCAGGTCTTTGTTGCTAAGCTTGTTGCCATGCCCCGCCCGTTCTCTTCCAATCGCTCCAGCAACTTGCGCCGCAGCACCGTGGTGCGCCAGCCCGCGCTCCGGCCCGAGGTCACGCGTCTGCTGTGCTTTCACAAGCCCTATGGAGTGCTCAGCCAGTTCACGCCCGAGGGCAAATGGCAGGGCCTCAAGGACTGGATCGATGTGCCTGGTGTCTATGTGGCGGGCCGGCTCGATGCCGACAGTGAAGGCTTGCTGCTGCTGACCAATGACGGCCAGTTGCAGGCCCGCATTGCCGATCCGCGCCACAAGATGGAGAAGACCTACTGGGTGCAGGTCGAAGGCATGCCTGACGAGGCCGCTTTGCAGCGCCTGCGCGACGGCGTGGAATTGAGCGACGGCAAGACACTGCCCGCCAAGGCCCGCCTGATAGAACCCCAGCCTCTGATGTGGCCGCGCAACCCGCCGATTCGCGTGCGCCAGAACATTCCCGATTGCTGGATCGAGCTCATCATCCGCGAGGGCAGGAACCGCCAGGTGCGCCGCATGACGGCAGCCGTCGGCCACCCCACGCTGAGGCTGGTGCGCATGGCCGTGGGGCCTTATTCGATTGAAGGGCTGGAGCCCGGCCAGTGGCTGGATGTGCTGCCGCTCAGTGGTTCCTAGCGCAAAGTATCGAGCCGCTGCAGCTCATCTTCATCTTCCGGCAAGGCCGCTGCCTGCCAGCGCGGCAGAGCCGGCCAGGGGCGAAAGCGAATCCAGCCCACTTGCACCTCCTGTAGATTGCCCCGCAGCAATGGAAGAGCGGTCGCCAGCTCGGATTGGCGAGCCCGCACGCATTCGCGCAGCGATTGCATGGCTTGCTGGCCACGTCCGAAAAAGCGCTGTCTGCCCAACCAATCGGTGGAGGGCTGGCATTGGGCATAGGCCAGTGGCAGGCTGCTGGCCTCTCCTTCCACCACGGAAATCAGGGCCTGCAGATGCATGTTGAGTTGCTCCTGCGGCATCAGGCCCGCCAGTTGCATCTCCAGCGCATCCTCATGAAAACGATAGCGTGCGGGCAGGGCGGCGCTCAGGGTATAGCCGCCGCCGCTGCGCGAGCGGGCACGGTGACTCAGGATGCGGCTGCCTTGCTCCAGCATCGGGCGGACCAACTGCAACAAGGCCTGCTGGTGCTCGGCATCGTTGTGCTTCAGGGGGATGCGCAGCCGCGTGCCGTCATAACCCCGCCATTGCTCGCGCCAGACCATCCAGCCCGCCGTATGCGGTACGAAGAAAATCAGGGTGATCAGGGACAGCATGGGCACGATGCCCGCCGCCAGCGACCAGGCCGCCCGGATCTCGGCAGCGGCAGCGGCCTCCTCACCCAGGCTGACGAGATTACCGCTCAGCTTGATAAGGGTGGCAAGACTGATGGCAAATGCCAGGCCACAGATCAGAGAAAGCTGCTCGGGCGAATAAAGGCTATCGGGCAGATGAATCAGAGTGGCCAGTGCGGCGGCGCATCCCAGCAGAACCACGGCTGCGGACAGCAGATAGAACAGGGCGCATGGGGCCTGCCGCTGGATATCGAGGGCCGGGTTCTGCTCCAGCTCGCGCAGCAACTGTCTGCGGCGCCACCAGCGCAGCGGCTGCCAGAGCAGGGCGCTGACCGCCAGGCCGGCGAGCATGCTGATGAACAGCGCCGAAAAAGCCCATAGCAGCAAGGCTGCCATCAGCAACATACCCAGTCCGACCAGCCAGCTCATGCCCGCGATTGTCCTTTTGAATTGATAGCTGCTTGTGTTTGATGGACAAGCAATCTAGCCTGTTGTGAATGAAAAATCGCGCTGCCTGCAATCGCAGGTCAGCGCGATGGTTTGATGCTACAGGTTTAGCTGCAGCTCTTGTTGTTGGCGCCGTGCATGCCGGCGGCCTTGGCATCGGCCTCGCTCATGTACTTGCCGTTCTTGGTGGTGCCGTAGAAACGGGTGCCGGGGCAGTGATAGATCTTGCTGTCCTCATTGGCCCAGACCTTGCCTGCACCACCGCCAGGTGCGGCGGTCGCGGCCGGCTTGGCGCCTGCACCAGCCTTGGCAGTGGCCTGCTGATCAATGCCCTTGCGGCCCGAGCAAGCTCCCTTGGAGGACGCCGCGCTCATGGTGGAGCCATCCTTGCAGACAAAGGTCTGCATGTCCGCCTTGGCAGCGGCAGGGGCCGGCGCTGCCTTTGCTGCGGGTTCTGCCGCCGGCTTGGCGGGCATGGGGGCTGTTTTGGCGGCCGGTGCGGCAGGCGCCGCTGCCGGAGCCTGAGCAAGGCTCGCCCATGAGCTGCTGACCAGGGCTGAAGCCAGGCAAATTTTCCATAAATTGCGCATACGAACTCCCTCCAATAGATGTGATGTCACAAGGCGTGACAGGCGCATGCTGCTACGGAAGACCTGATTCCGCAAGCCTCGGCCGTCAGGCTTCAGGTCCCGCTGACATAGGGGTTCAGCTTGCGCTCGCGGCCAAAGCTGCTTTCCGGACCATGCCCGGGGATGAAGATCGTCTGGTCACCCATGGGCCACAGACGCTGAACGATGGAGTCGATCAGCTGCTGATGATCGCCCTGCGGGAAGTCCGTGCGGCCTATGCTGCCGGCAAACAGCACATCGCCGACAAAGGCGCGGTCGATCTGCGGTGAGTGGAAGACCACATGGCCGGGCGTGTGACCTGGGCAGTGGCGTACGTTCAGCGTTTCCTGGCCGATGGTCACGGTGTCGCCGTCATGCAGCCAGCGCGTGGGCACAAAGGGGTCGGAGTGGGGAAAGCCGAACATGGCGCCCTGCTGGGGCAGACCGTCGATCCAGAACTGGTCGCCCTCATGCGGGCCAATGATGGGTAGCTCGTACTTGGCCGCCAGCTCGCTGGTGCCGCCCGCGTGGTCGATATGGGCGTGGGTGATCCAGATGGCCTTGAGATTCAGGCCCAGGCGTTCCACCTCCCACTCGATCTGCTCGATATCTCCGCCCGGGTCGATGACGGCCGCGTCCATGGTCTGGTCGCACCAGACGAGAGAGCAGTTCTGTTGAAAGGCTGTGACGGGGACAGTGTGATATTGCAACATGGGTGACTTGTATTTTTCAGGCGTTTGCGTAGTCTCGCGGGCTGCGAACCCCGCAAGCATGACACGGCATGACACGCGCATCAAAAATGCCCGCTCAGATTCTGGCGTCATCCCTCATTTGAGCTAGCATGGATGCGAGTGCCCCATTTTGGTGCGGGCTGCTAAAACGTATTTGTGCTGCAAGGCAGCGGGCATTCGCTTCATGGGAGGCGCCCCGACACAGTTTCAAGATCGTTCAGGCCGTGCCAATGCCCATGCAAGCAAGTTCCTCCTGCGGTAGGAATGGTTGGGGGGCGGGTCGGCCTGAAGGGAACCAGTTTTTAAACTCCAGGAGACTCCTCATGTCTACCTCTTCCAACCCGCCGACCGACGCCCAGCGTAGTGACGCCCAGCGTGGTGATGCCCAACTCATCGGCATCCCACGGGAAACCTTCCCGCTGGAAAAGCGCGTGGCCACCGTGCCCGATGTGGTCGAAAAGCTCATCAAGCTGGGCTTTTCGGTCGCCATCGAATCGGGCGCCGGCGATGCCGCCAACTTCAGCGATGACGCATATCGCGCAGTGGGTGCCGAGGTGCTGCCCAACGCTGCGGCGGTCTGGGCCGCTGCCGACATCATCTTCAAGGTGCGCCCGCCCACCCCGCAAGAAGTCGCGCTGATGCGCGAAGGCCAGATCCTGATCGACTTCATCTGGCCGGCCCAGAATCCCGATCTGATGCAGCAACTGGCTGCCAGGAAGGTAACGGTGCTGGCGATCGACTCGCTGCCCCGGACATTGAGCCGCGCGCAGAAGATGGATGCACTGACCTCCATGGCCGGTGTTTCGGGTTACCGCGCCGTGATCGAGGCCGCCAACGCCTTCGGCCGCTATTTCAACGGCCAGATCACGGCCGCAGGCAAGGTGCCGCCAGCCAAGGTCTTCATTGCCGGCGCAGGTGTGGCCGGTCTGTCGGCCATTGGCACGGCCGCCAATCTGGGCGCCATCGTGCGCGCCAACGACACGCGCGCCGAAGTGGCCGATCAGGTCACATCGCTGGGCGGTGAGTTCGTCAAGGTCGACTACGAAGAGGACGGTGCTGGCGGCGGCGGCTATGCCAAGGTGATGAGCGAGGGCTTCCAGGCTGCGCAGCGCCAGATGTATGCCCAGCAGGCCAGGGACGCCGACATCATCATCACCACCGCGCTGATCCCCGGCAAACCGGCGCCCAAGCTGATCACGGCCGAGATGGTGCAGAGCATGAAGCCCGGCAGCGTGATCGTCGACATGGCGGCCGAGCAGGGCGGCAACTGCGAGCTGACCGTTCCCAACGAGGCCGTGGTGCGCCACGGCGTGACCATCATCGGCTACACCGACCTCGCATCGCGCCTGGCCAAGCAGTCGTCCACGCTGTACGCCACCAACCTGCTGCGCCTGACGGAAGAGCTGTGCAAAGCCAAGGATGGCGTCGCCGTGGTGAATATGGAAGACGATGCGATTCGCGGCCTGACCGTGGTCAAGGACGGCGAAATCACCTGGCCTGGCCCGCCCCTTGCCCAGGCACCCAAGCCAGCCCCCAAACCGGCCGCGGCTGTGGTGGAACAGAAGAAAAGCGGTCATGGCCATGGCGCTGCCGGCCCGCTGCCTGCCAAGACCTTGGCCATTATTTTTGCGATTGCCGCCCTGGCCTTCTGGTTCATCGGTGCCTACGCGCCAGCGGCCTTCCTGGGCCACTTCACGGTGTTCGTGCTGGCCTGCTTCATCGGCTACATGGTGGTGTGGAATGTGACACCGGCCTTGCACACGCCGCTGATGAGCGTGACCAACGCCATCTCCAGCATCATCGCCATTGGCGCCCTGGTGCAGATTGCACCGCCGGGAACGGCGGGTACCGCTCGCCCTGATGACTTGATTCGTTGGCTGGCCTTTGCAGCGCTGGTGCTGACTGCCATCAATATGTTTGGCGGCTTTGCCGTGACACGTCGCATGCTGGCCATGTTCCGCAAATAAGAAGAACGAGCACAAGAGAGAAACACCATGTCCCAAAGTCTCGCAACGGTGGCCTATCTGGGGGCTGCCATTTTGTTCATCCTCAGCCTCGGTGGCCTGTCCAACCCCGAAACCTCGCGCCGCGGCAATCTGTTCGGCATGGTCGGCATGGCGCTGGCCGTGCTGGCCACCGTGTTCGGCCCGCGCGTCGATGCCGGCGGCATCGCCTGGATCGTCGGCGCGCTGGTGGTCGGTGGCGGTATCGGCCTGTATGCGGCCAAGGTCGTCAAGATGACCCAGATGCCCGAGCTGGTCGCCCTCATGCACAGCCTGGTCGGCCTGGCCGCCTGTCTGGTGGGCTTTGCCAGCTATGTCGATACCTCCATCGAGCTCGCCGGCGCAGAAAAAGCCATTCACGAGGTGGAAATCTATGTGGGCATCCTGATCGGTGCCGTCACCTTCTCGGGCTCGCTAATAGCCTTCGGCAAGCTCAACGGCAGGATAGGCGGCAAGCCGCTGCTGCTGCCCGCACGCCACTGGCTCAATCTGCTCGCGCTGCTGGTGGTGATCTGGTTCGGGCGCGAGTTTCTGCATGCCGAAACCGTGGCCGACGGCATGTTGCCGCTGATAGTGATGAGCGTCATTGCGCTGCTGTTCGGCGTGCACATGGTCATGGCCATTGGTGGAGCCGACATGCCCGTGGTGGTGTCCATGCTCAACAGCTACTCTGGCTGGGCTGCGGCGGCGACCGGCTTCATGCTGGGCAATGACCTGCTGATCGTCACCGGCGCGCTGGTGGGCTCCTCGGGTGCCATCCTGAGCTACATCATGTGCCAGGCCATGAACCGCAACTTCATCAGCGTGATTGCGGGCGGCTTCGGCTCCGGCGCTCCCGCCAAGAAAGGCGATGCTTCTGCGGCCGCCGAGCCCCAGGGCGAAGTGGCGCCCGTCAGTGCAGCCGAGACCGCCGAGATGCTGCGCGAGGCAAAAAGCGCCATCATCGTGCCCGGCTACGGCATGGCCGTGGCCCAGGCCCAGCACACCGTCAATGAAATCACCCGGACCCTGCGCGAGCAGGGTGTGGATGTGCGCTTTGCCATCCACCCGGTGGCGGGTCGCATGCCCGGCCACATGAACGTGCTGCTGGCCGAGGCCAAGGTGCCTTACGACATCGTGATGGAGATGGACGAGATCAACGAAGACTTCCCCGAGACCGACGTGGCCATCGTCATCGGCGCGAACGACATCGTCAATCCGGCAGCCCAGGACGATCCCGAGAGCCCCATCGCCGGCATGCCGGTGCTGGAAGTCTGGAAGGCCAAGACCTCGATCGTGATGAAGCGCTCCATGGCCTCCGGCTATGCGGGCGTGGACAATCCGCTGTTCTACAAGGACAACAACCGCATGCTGTTTGGCGATGCCAAGAAGATGCTGGATGAGGTGCTGGGGGCACTGAAGAGCTGAAGAGATGGAGTGGCCTCTGCTGAGGCGCTCTGCCCCCTCTGCCGCCTTGCTTTGCAATGCGGGAGCCCGGTGTCCCGGGTTGTGGCATATGCCTGTTCTTGAAATGCCTGCGGTTTTTGGCCGCAGGCATTTTTGCTGTCAGAGATGCTGAACGGCGATTTCACCGAGCAGCACGGCGGCAATCACCAGCATCAGCGTGCCCGACAGGCGCGAGACGGCAAGCGCGGCGGCGGGGCGCGAGCGCAGCACGCTTTGCGAGCCCCAGCCCACGCCGAAGTAGACCACGGCGCAACTGGCCGCATGGACGGCGCCCAGCACCATGATCTGCGCAAACACCGGCCAGCTCTCGGCAGGCCGCACAAACTGCGGCAGCAAGGCCAGCAACAGCAACAGCTGCTTGGGGTTGAGGCCGCTGACGCTGGCTCCCTTGACCGTCCAGTGCCAGCGCGTGCCGCTCTCGGCATCGCCGGCGCTGCCTATGGCTGCCGGGCTGCGCCACAGGCCCACGCCCATCCAGGCCAGGTAGAGCGCGCCGGTGGCCGTCAGCGCGGTCAGCAGGGCCGGGTTGCGTGCCACCAGGGCGCCCACGCCCGCCGCCACCGCCAGCGTGGCCAGCAGCGCACCGCAGGCCAGGCCCAGCGTGGCGGGCAGCACCAGCCGCCGGCCACGCAGACCGGCCGAGATCACATAGGCCCAGTCGGCCCCGGGCGTGAGCACCAGCAGAAAGGAGACGGCCCAGAAGGCGGTCAAGGCGGCGTAGGACACGAAATTCCCTCGAAAAGCGTTGATGCCGAGAGAATATGGAAGAGGAGAGAGAATGTGCTCTCAATATTCGCCGCCTATCGGCTTGAAATTGGAAGAAACTGCCTCGTGAACTCGCTGGATCGAAAAATTCTTGCTGCGCTCGAAAACAATGGCCGCCTCACGGTGACCGAGCTGGCCGAGCAGGTGGGCCTGAGCCTGTCGCCCTGCCACCGGCGTGTGCGTGCGCTGGAGGAATCGGGCGTGATTCGCGGCTACCGCGCCGAACTGGACCCTGCGGCGCTGGGGCTGGATTTCTCGTCCCTGGTCTTTGTCACGCTCAAGGACAGCAAGTCCGTGCCTGCGTTCGAGGACGCCGTGGCCCGGCTCGACAATGTGGTGCAGGCCCAGCGTCTGTTCGGCGATCCCGACTATCTGCTGCAGGTCGTGGTGCGCGATCTGCCTGCCTATCAGCGTCTCTATGACGAGCATCTGACCCGGCTGCCCGGCGTGCTGCGCATGACTTCCACGCTGGTCATGAAGCATGTGGTGATCAACAGGCCGCTGACGTCTGCGATGGAATAAGCCATGAAAAAGCGCCTGTGACGCGAATCACAGGCGCTTTGGTGTTGCCGATGGCGCTCCTTATTCAGGAGCTTTTGGCGCTTTACCATCAATACTTTTGATTTGAAATCAATTCAGAAGCTATATATGTAAAGCACTTGATGCTCCTGAATCAGGAGCTTCGGAACTCAGGAGCCCAGCTTGAGCGAGCCCTTCATGAGGGCCGAGTGACCGGGGAAGGAACAGAAGAAGGCATAGTCAGTGCCAGCCTTGAGCTTGCTCGCATCGATGTCGAACTTGGTAGTCTCGCCGCCACCGATCACCTTGGAGTGAGCCAGCACGCGTGCATCGCCGGCCTTCACATAGTCGGCGCCAGCACCAGCGGCCATGCCATCGGTGATCACGGCCTGCATGTCGGCAGCGGTGCTGACCACGATGTTGTGGCCCATGGCGGTCTTGGGCATCTTGCCCACATGCTTGAGAGTCACGCTGAACTTCTTGCAGGACTTGGGCACATCGATGCTTTTGACATTGAACTGCATGGCATCGTTGCTTTCAACGACGGCTTCGCAGCCTGCCGCCATGGCGGGTGCGCTCAGGGCACCGACTGCACACAGGGCCAGGGTCATCAGGATCTTCTTCATTGGCTATTCCTTTTCCTAAAAGCGAAACGGGAACCGCTGTGGCCTTGTCGCCCTCCAGGTTCCGCAGTTCATTCTTTCGGAAACCTGCCCAGCCGGCTCAGTACAACTCATGCTCGCATGGGTTGTACTGTTGCACCTTGCGCTAACTCAATTCGCCGAGCATGCGTGCGTTCACTGCCTTGCAGGTCGCTGCCGGCGTTGCTTGCGCGCTTCAGATCGCCATGTCGTAACCAATGGTGATGGGTGCGTGGTCCGAGAACTTCTCGCCCTTGTAGATGGACTCGGTTCGCGCCAGGGCCGCGATCGCCGGTGTGGCCAGGTGGTAGTCCAGTCGCCATCCCACGTTGTTGGCATAGGCCTGGCCCCGATTGCTCCACCATGTGTAGCAGGCATCCGTGGTGTCGGGCTGAAGCTGACGATAGACGTCGACCAGACCGCCGCTGGCCTCGGTCTTGTGCAGCAACTTGCTCATCCAGTCGCGCTCTTCGGGCAGGAAGCCGCTGTTTTTCTGGTTGCCGCGCCAGTTCTTCAGGTCTTCCTTCTGGTGCGCGATATTGATATCGCCGCAGAGCACGAAGTCGCGCTCGGCCTTGAGGTGCATCAGGTGGCTGTGCATCTTGGCGAGAAAGCGGAACTTGGCCTCCTGGCGCAACTCGCCCGAGCTGCCGCTGGGAAAGTAGGCGCTGATGACGGAGAACTTGCGGCCTGGCGTGTCGAAGCGGGTTTCAACATAGCGGCCCTCGGCGTCGAACTCTTCGATATCGAAGCCCACGACCACATCGCTGGGCTCGTGGCGGGTATAGACGCCCACGCCCGAATAGCCCTTCTTCTCGGCAAAGTGGAAGTAGCCCTTCATGCCGGCCAACACCTCGAAGCGCCCGGCCATATCCGAAGCCTGGGCCTTGATTTCCTGGACGCAAATACAATCCGGCGCAGTGGCTTCGATCCAGGCTTCGGCGCCTTTGGTCGTGGCAGAGCGGATACCGTTGAGGTTGAGGCTGGTTAATTTGAACAAGGATGAATCCATGGTGGTGAGTGAGAAGCCAATGGGCGGTGCAGACCGTCTGGCGCAGGATTTTGTGCAGTTTGCCGTCGATGCGGGCGTGCTGCGTTTTGGCGAATTCAAGACCAAGGCCGGGCGCATCAGCCCGTACTTCTTCAATGCCGGCCTGTTCGACGATGGCGCCAAGATGGCCCGTCTGTCCGAATTCTATGCAAAAGCCATTCTGGCCAGCGGCATGGAGTTTGATATGGTCTTCGGGCCTGCCTACAAGGGCATCCCTTTGGCAGCCACGGTGGCGGTGGAACTGGCGCGGCAGGGCAAGAACGTACCCTTTGCCTACAACCGCAAGGAAGCCAAGGACCACGGCGAAGGCGGTACTTTGGTGGGCGCTCCCCTCAAGGGCCGCGTGCTCATCATTGACGACGTGATGTCGGCCGGTACGGCCGCGCGCGAGTCGATTGCTATCATCAAGGCGGCCGGTGCCGAGCCGCATGCCGTGGCCATCGCTCTGGATCGTCAGGAAATGGCGACGGAGAATGGCCAGGACGTGCCGCACAGCGCCGTGCAATATGTGCGCAATCAGCTGGGCATGCAGGTCTGTGCGATTGCCAAGCTGGCAGATCTGTTGCTTTATCTCGAGCAGCAGGGCGGGGATGCCGGACGCGAGCATCATGAGCGCGTGCTGGCCTACCGTCAGCGTTATGGTGTTGAAGACAAGGAATAAACACGCAAATGAAGCAGGCCTTGCATGCAAAACTGAGTTTGTATGTGATAGCTACCGTCTGGGCAGGCGCCATGCCGGCTCAAGCCCAGGCCCCAGCCAATAGCGGCGGTATCTACGCCTGCACGGATGCCAATGGGCGGCGCATCACGGCCGACAGACCTATTGCCTCCTGCGTCGATCGCGAGCAGCGTGTGCTTGGTACCACGGGCGTCGAGTTGCGCCGCGTGGGCCCCACGCTGACCGATCAGGAGCGCAGTGCACAGGAGGCCAAGCGCCGCCAGGATCAGGCCGAGCAGCAACGCCTGCGTGAGGAGCGCTCGCGTGACCGTGCGATGCTGGCGCGCTTCCCCAATCAGGGCGTGCATGACGCCGCCAGAGCCGAGGCCATTGCCCAGGTCAACGATGTGATCGGCGTGGCCCAGCAGCGCCAGGTCGATCTCAAGGAACGCCGCCGCAAGCTCAATACCGAGCTGGAGTTCTATCAGAACGACCCGAAGAAGGCTCCCGCCAATCTGCGCCGCCAGCTGGACGACAACACGGAATCTCAGGCCGAGCAGCAGCGCTTCATCAAGCAGCAGGAAGAGGAAAAGCAGCGCATCAACCAGCGCTTCGATGCCGAGCTGCAGCAGCTGCGCAAACTATGGGCTGATCTGCAGCCGGCCGCAACGCGCTCGCACTGACGGCTGTGCCTTCAGTCTTCGTGGCCGTCTTTGTGCATGGCCATGACCCGACCCAGCAGCAGGGTCGCAATCCAGGCCACTCCGGCGATGATCAAGGGCATCTGCACCAGCAACGGTGCCTGAGCCATGAGCATCAGCGCATCGGCTTGCCACAGCGCCCCATAACCCTTGAACAAACCATAGGCCAGCCATAGCAGCAGGCCTGCGCTGGCAATGGCGGCCATGTTGCGCATATTGCGGCCGTCACGGCTGCCTGCGGGGATGCGCAGGGCGGTACGCCATAGCCAGCCCACGGCGGCCAGTACCAGCAGCACGCAGGCCGCAACGGACAGCGGCATCCACAACGAAAGAGGAATCAGCGACATGGCGCCGCACTTTAGCCCAGTTGATCCCTGGATGAAAAAGAAAATACCCACCGAAGTGGGCATGCATGAAGGGGCTTGTCAGCGGCTCAGTTTGCGCGCCAGACCACATGGTGGCCCGGCACGGACTGAATGCCCAGCACGGTGGCGTGGTGGGCGAGCAGCTCTTCGAAGGTCTTGGTGATTTCGCTGCTGGCAGTGCTGCCTTCGTATTCCGTGGCCACCTGTGTCGCGGTAAAGGAACTGGCTCCAAAGCTTTGCACTATGTTGCGCAGCTTGTCGAGGTTTGGGGTGAACACGGCGTCCATGGCAGCAACTCCTTTTCGGGCAATCAAACCAGTACTGCCCATAGTTTATCCAGCAGCCCAGGTCAGGCAAGAGAGCCTTTGCCCGCATGGCTATTGATTGATGGAGAGCAAGGTGCGAATCACGTCGGAGCGCGTGATGACGCCGACCAGGGTCTTGCCTCGCAGCACGGCAATGAACTGCACGCTGTGCGATGCCAGCTCGTGCAGCAGATCGCCCATGGGTGTGTCTTCCTGTACGCTCATCTCTGGTGCGCGCATCAGTTCCTGGGCTACGGATTGCACCTTGGATGGCCGGCTGCGCAGGCGCTGCCAGAGGTTTTGCTGCTGGCGCGCGCGGTGATCCTGCCAGAGCCAGTCGAACAGGTCGGCGCGCAGCACGCGGCCAATCAGCTCACCTTGCGCATCGACCACGGGAAGGCTTTTGATCAGATGGCGGTGAAACAGTTCGGCGACCTCTTCGAGCGGAGTCTGCGGGCTCACGGTCAGGAGCTTGGCGGACATGACGGTGCCGCAGTTCACGCTGGACAGCCGGCGCTTGATGGCTTCCTCCTCGGCGGCAGCCAGCAGCTCGCCCAGATCCTCGGGTGTCAGGTTGTAGCTTTGCTCGAAGCGCTGCAACAGCTGCTCCAGATCCTGCTCGCTCAGCGCCAGGCGCGTGGTGGGGCGCTGGGTCTTGGCCGCTTGGGGCGGCTGGTGCAGGTAGGGACGGCCGCAGGCGCGGTGGTAGAGCACTCCGACTGCTGCAAGGACGCCTGAGAGCACGGCCATGGGAATCAGCAGATGCCAGCCCAGTGGCGCCATCTGGGCCGCAGCCAGTACCGTCAGCAAGGCCACGGCGCCACCCGGCGGGTGCAGGGCACGCAGCAGCAGCATCAGGGCAATGGCTCCTGCCACGGCCAGCGCGGCCAGCGAGGTCTGGGACAGCGTGGGAAACGCCCAGAGCAGCAGCAAGGTATAGAGTGCAGGCACGGTGTTGCCGATGACACAGTTCCAGGGCTGGGCCAGCGGGCTGCTGGGCACGGCGAAGACCAGTACGGCGGTGGCTCCCAGCGGTGCGAACAGGAACAGGGTGTTGGGAAAGAAATGCTCGACCAGCCCCACCAGAATGCCGGCCAGCGCCAGACCCAGACCTGCGCCGATGCTGGCGCGGATCAGCTCTTTCCAAGAAGGGCGCGAGGCCACCGGCCCCAGGCGCTGCCACATTGTTTGCATGACGGACATAGGCTCAGGCTACGGGGCGCAAATTTGATAGCTGCTCCCGCAATGTTGTATTGATTAATGCGGCAATTCTGTCAAAAAAAGCTCCACAGGGTGAGTTGTGGAGCTTTGGCGGGATTGGCACCGCTTCAGGCGGTTGCGGCGGCTTGAACGGCTCCGGCACTCAGCATTTCGGCCAGCTGCTTGCGGCCCGAGGGCTGCTCGCGCTCGCGCAGATCGTCGGGCAAAGTGGCGGCATCGGCGCGGCGGCCCACGGCGATCACGCATTCGGGCACCAGATGCTCGGGCAGGTTCAGCACCTTGCGGGCTTCATCGGCAGAGAAGCCGCCCATGGCGTGGGTGGCCAGACCCATGGCATGGGCCTGCAGCGCCAGATAGCCCCAGGCGCAGCCCGCGTCGAAGCTGTGCTTGGCGGCGGAAGCCTGCCTGTCCGACAGCAGCACGATCAGCGCGCCGCCATTCAGGCACCAGCGGCGGTTGGCTTCGTTGGGGATCTGCGAGAACGCCTGCCAGTTCGCGTCATCGCGCAGGGCGTAGGCAAAGTGCCAGGGCTGCTTGTTGCTGGCCGAAGGCGCCCAGCGGGCGGCTTCCACCAGCTGCTCGATCTGGGCAGCGCTCAGTGCTTCAGGCACAAAGGCGCGCGGCGACATGCGCTCGATGAATTGCGCGTGGACGGGGACGGTACTGCTACGGGTGGTGCTCATGGTGAATATCGCTGAACTGAAAAGAAAAGGGCCCGCCTACTGTACAGAGGCGGGCCCGAAACCATAGCGCAAGCTCCGGCCTTTGTGCCGGAGCCGGAAAATCAGGACTTCTGACCCGATTGCGCGCCGATACCGCGCAAATGGCGCTCCATGCGGAACATCACCAGCGCCATCATCACCATCACCAGGCAGGAAATCAGCAGCGTGGCAAAAGCCGTGTCCATGCCCAGAAACTCCCACTTTTCCTCATCGAGGTTGTCGCCGCGCAGCTTGGCGGCCGTGCGGTCGAACGACAGTGTGTAGTTGGTCAGCAAGGTATTGACGATCTGCGGGGCGGACTGCTGCTGCAGCTTCTTGGTCAGGCTTTCGTTGCCCAGCACCTTCTCCAGCGCTACGGGCAGCCCCTTGATGTAGGCAGCATACGAGCCCTCGCCATGCTCCATCTCGGCGGCCTGGGCACGGTCGTTGATTTCGGAGGCCAGGTTCACCGGATCCATCAGCATGGCGTCTTCGCCCGAAGCCTCGGCGGCTGCCGCAATCGCTGCATCGGCTGCAGCATCTGCGGCGGCACGGGCCATGCGGTCCTCGCGGGTCAGCGAGATGCGGCGAGCCGTCCAGGCGGCATCCACTTCGGCAGCGGCCGCGTCGGCAGCCTCCTTGTCGCAGCAGGAGTTTTCACGTGCCTCGCGCATCTTGATCTGGCGGTTGACATCGTCGGCCGAGGGCAGGGCATCGCCCTTGAGCAGGGGGTGGATGGGATCCAGCCCCTGGCTGCTGTTTTCCGTTTCTACGCGTTTGCGCGCAGCCGTGTCCCGGTAGATGAAGCCACGCAGCAGGCCGTCGGCCTTGCGGAAATCCGGACGCAGGGCGGGGTCGGCCAGACGCTTTTCCATGGGCACGGCGTTGCCGAGTACGCTCAGGTCGCGACCGGTCTCTTCTTCCATGTACTTGAGGTCGTAGGGCGCATCCTTCCAGTTCAGCGCCGTTGCGCCAGCAGTGGCGGTATCGGGCTTCTTGGGCTTGTAGTGGTCCCAGATCCAGTGGCCCATGCCAAACAGCACAAAGATGGAAAAGGCGAGCAAGACAAGACGCAGAACTTGAATCAGCAAATCTTCTGCGCGGCGCAAGAGGGTCAGCATAGGCAGCAAATCCTTGTAAAAAGCTTGAGTGGTCTGCACTTTCAACTATGAAATTGGAAGCGCGTGAATGATCGCGATTGTAGGAAGCGAATCGGAAAGTCGTAATTTGTTACAGCTGAGTCGACAAATGCACGCTTCCGTCCCGCCCAGCGCTCGTTTTTGGGCCGGGGACGCCGGTGCTGCTCCTCTTCACTTCATGAAGGGGCGATGCACCCAGATCCTGTAACGGAATTACGAAACCGCTGTAATGGAGTTTTGATGGATCGAGGCTGGATCATGGGTAAGACGTCGCTGGATAAATCGAAGATCAAGTTTTTGCTGCTCGAGGGCATACATCCCTCCGCGCTCAAGGTGCTGCATGACGCGGGCTACACCAATGTGGAGGCACTGACCGGCGCGCTGGACGGCGAGGAGCTCAAGCGCAAGATTGCCGATGTGCACTTTGTCGGCATCCGCTCGCGCACCCAGCTCACGGCCGATGTGTTCGCGGCCGCGCAGAAACTGGTGGCCGTGGGCTGCTTTTGCATCGGCACCAACCAGGTGGATCTCAACGCAGCGCGCGAGCGCGGTGTGGTGGTCTTCAACGCGCCTTACTCCAACACCCGTTCGGTGGCGGAGCTGGTGCTGGGCGAAGCCATTTTGCTGCTGCGCGGCATCCCCGAAAAGAATGCCGTCTCCCACCGCGGCGGCTGGAAGAAGAGCGCGGAGAATTCCTTCGAGATCCGCGGCAAGACGCTGGGCATCGTCGGCTATGGCTCCATCGGCACCCAACTGTCGGTGCTGGCCGAAGGCCTGGGCATGAAGGTCATCTTCCACGACGTGGTGACCAAGCTGCCGCTGGGCAATGCCCAGCAGAGCAGCGGTCTCAACGAGCTGCTGGCCCAGTCCGACATCGTCACCCTGCATGTGCCCGAGCTGGCCTCCACCAACGGCATGATGGGAGCGGCGCAGATTGCCGCCATGAAGCCCGGCAGCATTCTCATCAATGCATCGCGCGGCACGGTGGTCGATATCGAGGCGCTGGCGGAATCGCTGCAAAGCGGCAAGCTGCTGGGCGCGGCCATCGACGTCTTTCCCAAGGAGCCCAAGAGCAACAAGGACGAATTCCTGTCGCCGCTGCGTGGCATGGACAACGTCATCCTCACGCCGCATATCGGCGGCTCCACCATGGAGGCGCAGGCCAATATCGGTCTGGAAGTGGCGGAAAAGCTGGTCAAGTACAGCGACAACGGCACGACCACATCGGCCGTCAACTTCCCCGAAGTGGCGCTGCCCGAGCACCCCGGCAACAACCGCATCCTGCATGTGCACGAGAATCGTCCCGGCATTCTCTCTGCCATCAACCAGGTGTTTGCCGACAACGGCATCAATATCGCAGGTCAGTACCTGCGGACCGATGAAAAAGTGGGCTATGTGGTGATCGATATCGATGCCAAGTCCTCGGCGCTGGCGCTGGAAAAGCTCGCGCAGATTGCGGGCACCATCCGCTGCCGCGTGCTGTTCTGAAGCCTTGGCAGCTGAACGGAAAAGGAGACCTTGGTCTCCTTTTTTCATGTACCGGCCATTGGTGATGCCAGAAGCTGGCCCGAAGGGGCGCGACGGACATGGTGTTGCGCGCCGCTGATGCTAGGCTTGTGCCGTTACAGACCCTCCCGCTTGCACAATGAATACACCAATCAAGAGAGAGTTCACCTTTCGTGGCGTGCTGCTTGGCGCGCTCATCACCCTGGCGTTCACCGCCGCCAACGTCTATCTGGGGCTCAAGGTCGGGTTGACCTTTGCCTCGGCGATTCCCGCCGCCGTGATCTCCATGGCGCTGCTCTATCGCTTCAAGGATTCCAACATCCTTGAAAACAATCTGGTGCAGACCCAGGCCTCGGCGGCCGGCACCTTGTCTTCGGTCATCTTTGTGCTGCCGGCATTGCTCATGCTGGGGCTGTGGACGGGTTTCCCGTTCTGGCAGACGGCATTGATCTGCGCGGCCGGCGGCACGCTGGGCGTGCTCTACACCGTGCCCCTGCGCCGCGTGCTGGTGGTGCAGTCCGAGCTGCCCTATCCCGAGGGCGTGGCTGCTGCCGAGGTGTTGCGCGTAGGCGATGAGCAGCGCCATCTTCACGATCCGGAGAACCTGGGCAAACCGCGTAGTTCGGGCTTGCGCGAGCTGGGCTGGGGCACGGGGCTGGCCGCGCTGTTCGGCTTTTTCAGCGGCGGTCTGCGTCTGCTTGGCGATGCCTTCAATTTCTGGATTCCCGCAGGCAGCGTGGCCTTTCGCGTGGCGGCAGGCTTTTCGCCCGCCCTGCTGGCCGCAGGTTATCTGATGGGGGCGGCCGCAGGCATTGCAGTGCTTGTGGGGCTGGCGCTGTGCTGGGGTGTGGTCGTGCCCTGGCTGACGGCCCAGGCTTCTCCTGCGGCCGGCCAGGCGCTCTCCGAGCTGTCCACCCAGCTCTGGGGCAGCAAGGCCCGCTTTCTGGGTGCGGGCGTCATCGGCATCTCGGCGCTGTGGACCGTGGCCACGCTGGCCAAGCCCATTGTCCAGGCGATTCGCAACCAGCCTGCACGCAGCGTCGCCGAGAGCGGCGGTGGCGATGAAACCGACAAGGACATGCCGCGCAGCTGGATGCTGATGATAGGAGCCGCCGCCCTGGGCGTGCTGTTCCTGGTGGTCAATGACTTCATCGCCGGGCATATGCCCGATCTGGCCGCTGGCGCACGCTACGGCCTGGCGGCCCTGTGTGTGCTGTTCGCGGCCCTGTTCGGCTTTCTGGTGGCGGCGGCCTGCGGCTATATGGCCGGTCTGGTGGGCTCGTCGGCCAGTCCCATCTCTGGCATCGGCATCATCGCCACCCTGCTCATGGGCGTGGCCCTGCTGGCGCTGCATGCCCTGGTGCCGGCCTATGCCAGCGCCGTCGCTGGGCAGATGGGCATTGCGCTGGTGCTGTTCATGGTTTCGGCCGTTCTGGCCATGGCTGCGATCTCCAACGACAACCTGCAGGATCTCAAGACCGGCTATCTGGTGGGGGCCACGCCCTGGCGTCAGCAGATCGTGCTCATCATCGGCTGTCTGGTGGGCGCGCTGGTCATACCGCCCGTGCTGGATCTGCTCTACAACGCCTACGGTTTTGCCGGCAGCATGCCGCGTGCCGGCATGGACCCGAATCAGGCCCTGGCCGCGCCGCAAGCCACGCTGATGATGCAGATTGCCAGCGGCATCTTCAAGGGCTCGCTGGACTGGAGCATGCTGGGTCTGGGCGTGGCCGTGGGCATTGTCGTCATCCTGATCGATCTGACCCTGCGCAAGAGCGGCAAGGGTGCGCTGCCACCGCTGGCCGTGGGCCTGGGCATCTATCTGCCGCCCACCATAGGCCTGACGCTGACCATAGGCGCGGTGCTGGGCTGGTGCATTGCCAGAGCCATCAAGGCCTATGCGCAGCGCGGCGGCAAGGACTGGACGGCGGCGGCCGAGGAGCGCGGCCTGCTGCTGGCCTCCGGCCTCATCGTAGGCGAGAGCCTGATGGGCCTGTTGATTGCGGCACTCATAGGCTTCAGCGGCAAGGATGCGCCGCTGGCCCTGGTCGGCGAAGGCTTTGCGCCCGCCATGTGGCTGGGCCTGGCCTATTTCGTGGGCCTGTGTGTGTTCTTTTATCGCCGGGTGCTGCGCAAATGAAGACAGGAAGATTCGACGGGGAACAGGCCGAATATCGCCGGGGCAACTTCGGCTTCGCCCATGAGTGGCTGCAGGAGTTCAAGACGCTGGACGAGGTGCTGGAGCGGCTGGACGCGCTGCGTGCCGCCGACCCTGCACATCGCTACCTCTGCACGCTGGACGATGTGAGCCAGTGCAGCTACACCAGCGGCCATGCGAGCCAGGATGAGCGCCTGTATCTGGATGACCCCGAGGACATGGACTGGGACGACCCGGCGCAGGAGCAGGCCCTGACGCTGGCTTCGCTGCAGCACCGGGTGGCGCAGCTGCAGCGGCCCGAGCTGGTGCAGGACTGGGTGCAGGTCTGCGGCACGCTGCTGCTGGCGGCCGAGGATGTAGATGCCCTGCTGCAGGCCAACGGCAGTCCCGAGGTGCTGCTCGACGAGGTGGTCTATGTCCAGCGTCTGCCCGTGCCCAGTGACGAGCTCATGATTGCGGGCCAGCCAAACGGCTATTTCAGCGCGGACTGGGACAGTTTTCAGAACCACGCTGTCATCCGCCATCTTGCGGTGCAATATGGCTATCGCTTCTTCGGCATGGGCGCCGCATGGATGGGGTTTGTGCGCAGCAGCCTGCCCGATGCGGTGCTGGTCGATCGGCTGATAGAGGATTTGCGCATGCTCTACGGCCAGGGGCAGGGCGAGGTGCGGGAACATGCGGGCTGGGTACAGCTGGCGTCTGTGCTGCTATCTCGGCGTACGCTGATGCTGGGCTATGCCGAGAATCTGGCCGAAGGCATGGGGCTGGATCAGCCGCCCTATGAAAGCGCCATGAAAAGCTGACAAGGCTGGATTCATCACCGCCGGAGCCGGCCATGGGATGCCCGGTTTCAGCGGTGATGGTTTTATAGTGTGCGGGCTACCCCTGCGGCGCAGGCCGCTTTTTGCAACTGAAGGAGAAACCAATGGCAGGTCATTTCGAGTTGAGCAAGAGCAGCGATGGGCAGTTCCGGTTTGTGCTGAAGGCCGGCAATGGCGAGGTCATCCTCACCAGCGAGCTGTACAAGGCACGGGCGGCGGCCGAGAGTGGCATTGCCTCGGTGCAGACCAACAGCCCGCTGGCCGAGCGCTATGAGAAAAAGACCGCCAGCAACGGCAAGGAGCATTTCAACCTCAAGGCGGCCAACCATCAGGTTATCGGCACAAGCCAGCTCTATGCCTCGGCGGCCTCGCGCGATGCGGGCATCGAGTCCGTCAGGAAAAACGGCGCGACGACGGTCGTCAAGGATCTGACGGGCACTTGAAACGCATCGCCGGACAGCTCCTGCTGGGAGCGTCAGAGGTCTTTCAGGCCGCTTTGTGATGCCCGTCCACGAACTGCTCTATGGCGCTCCAGAAGCCGTTGGCGCGGAAGATGGTCGAGTGATTCGCCAGGGCGAATTCCTGCACCTGCACCGCCTTGTCCCTGAGGCCGTGCAGCAGGGCGTCGGTGCGCTCGGGCTGCACCACCTGATCGCGTCCGGCGCGCAGCACCAGAATCGGCCCATGGTAATTGCGTAGATGCGCGGCAGAGTCGAACGGGTCGCGCAGCAGCAGTTCCACAGGCAGCCAGCCATACATGCCGCGCACCGTGTTCAGAATGCTGTCGAAGGGCGTGATCAGCACCAACTGGTCCGGCTGGCGCAGGTCGGCCACGGCAGCCGCCACGCCCGTGCCCAGGCTGCGGCCGATCACGGTGATGGGCAGTTGTGGGTGCAGACGCCTGACCTCATCGAACAAGGCCGCGGCATCCAGCTCCATCAGCTCTTGCGTGGGCTCGCCCTCGCTGGCGCCGTAGCCGCGGTAGGCCAGCATATAGATATCGCTGTGCGGCAGGCTGCGCGACAGCTGCTGGAGCCGGTGGGCAATGTTCTCGGCATTCCCGCCAAAGTAGATCACCGCATTGCGCGCCTTGCCGTCGGCCGGGTGCAGCTGCCAGCCCCGCAGCAGCACATCGGCGCGCTGCAGCGAGAAATCGGTGCTCTCGGCCGCCACCCGTGTGCCGCCACCCGGAAAAATCATCTGGCGCTGCTGCGCAAACATATAGCTGCAGATACAGATATAGACCGCCAGGCACAGGGCCAGCAGCCAGAGCAGGGGCTTGAGCAGCTTGGAGAACATGGAGCGCAAAGATATGGGGGGTGCGCCGGATTGTGCGCAGATTTGTGTGGGTTTGGTGTGCGCTTTACCTTGGATTTATGTAATCAACGGTGGCTTTTGAAAAAGATAGCTGTCAGTGCTTGATGTTTTGTTTTGATGAGATGCCTTGTTTGATTGTTGGTTTACATGAGGGCATGTTTTACAAAGCCAACGACATGCCTGCGTTGCTTGCAGAGGGCGGGTCTCGGCCCGCCTGCCGACCTGCTTTCTGCTGCCGGTATGCCGGACCACCAGAAAGTAGGCAAAGAGCCTGTCCCTACTGCCCACGTCCTCTTCGTTGCGCGACGGGGGCAACCTGCGCCGCCCACCTCTTGCGGCTATGCGGCCCAACTCACTTCGCGGCATGCCGCTCCGTTCGAACAAACGGCCGCATATTTGAAGACGATGCAGTCGCACTCTGCGGTGCAACTGCCAGCCCCAAGAGGCCGCCGCAGGCGTGGGCACAAGGGGCGAAAACTGGAAACGGAATGGCTTCTTTAAGTTTTTTTGCTGCTTGCTTAATCTGGATAAGCGCTAGAGGCCGATCTCGTCCAAATTCAGGCAGTCCGCCTGTACCCGCATCCCCCCGTGTGTCAGCGCCTGCGGCACGCGGTTCGGGCTGCGGGCAGCGCTGTCGAAGGACAGCGTTGCATCGTGACCTGACATTGACCTGCGGGCTGATTCAGTTGGAGTTCCTTGCTTCCAGCGAGCATGTGGCGACCTGATCAAGCAGTCCTCACGCCCCCGGCAAAAAGTACCCCGCCTTGTGCTGATTCCGACTGCTGCTGACACATAGCTTCAACCGCGCCTCCATGTACTGGCGCACTTCCGAGCGGTCGCACATCTGGGCCAGGTCTTCCCAATAGAGCAGGCTGGTGAAAGAAGGCTTCGCGGACTCAGCCGCGTCGCCCTCGCTCACTTCTGCGGCGCGCGAAGGGGTGGGAACATAGATAGGTCCATTCACCGGGGCGTAGTGCTGCACGGGGCGGCCTGCTGCTTCCTCCTTGCGCCTGGAGGTCAGCACAAAGTAATGCTGGCGGGCGTCTGCCAGATGGGACTTCTTATCGGCGTCGAAGACCTTGTCCAGCCGCTCCAGCCCCTTGGCCACATCGGCGGCGTAAGTCCAGTTGCTCAGGTATTTGGTCTCGATGAACAGAAAGACCTGCCGTGCGGGGTCTGAGATGAGCACATCGGCCAGCTTGCTGCGCAGGCGCTCGTGGCACAGGTAGGCGTGGGTGTCGAAGGAGATATGGGGGGACTGAAGGCCGAGGTCGTCGCGGCCCGTGACTTCCTGGATGTAGCGGTTGAACTGGACGATGCGCTTGGCATAGCCGGCCGTGAATTCGTTGAAAAAGTAACCGGCAAAAAACTTGCTGCAGAGGTTGCGCTCTTTTTCGGATTCGATGAGTGAGGCGTTCGAGAAGATCACTGATTTTTTCCTGGGCAGGCGCCACAGGGCATGGGGACCGAGGACTGGGATGAGCTGCAAGTAATAAGGCCGCAGGCATATGCTGCCTGCGGCCCTGGAGCGTGCTCCCATTATCTGGGGGCAGAGGCACGCCTTGAGGGACGTGCTTGTAACAGAGTTAGGCCAGCTTGGCCTTGAGCAGCTCGTTGACCTGGCTGGGGTTGGCCTTGCCCTTGGAAGCCTTCATGACCTGGCCGACCAGGGCGTTGAAGGCCTTGTCCTTGCCGGCGCGGTATTGCTCCACGTTGGCGGGGTTGGCGGCGATTACCTCGTCGATGATGGCTTCCAGTGCGCCGGTGTCGTTGGACTGCTTGAGGTCCTTGGCTTCGATGATGGCGTCCACATCGGAGCCTTCACCGGTCCACAGCGCCTCGAACACCTGCTTGGCGGAGTTGTTGCTGATAACGTTGCCGTGGATGCGGGCGATCAGGGTGCCCAGCTGCTCGGCGGAGACCTTGACCTGGTCCATGCCGATCTCTTCCATGTTCAGGCGGCGCGAGATCTCGCCCATGATCCAGTTGGACGCCAGTTTGGGCTGGCCGCAGGCCTTGGCAGCGGCTTCAAAGTAGGCGGCCATGGCCTGGCTTTGCGTCAGCGTGGTGGCGTCGTACTCGGGCAGGCTGTATTGCGTTACAAAGCGCGCGGCCATGGCGCGGGGCAGCTCGGGCATTTCGGCCTTGACCTGCTCCACCCATTCGGGCGCCACGACCAGCGGAGGCAGGTCGGGGTCGGGGAAGTAGCGGTAGTCGGCCGCATCTTCCTTGGTGCGCATGGCGCGGGTCTCGCCCGTGTCGGGGTTGAACAGCACGGTGGCCTGCTGGATCTTGTGGCCGTCCTCGATCTGCTCGATCTGCCAGAGGATTTCGTAGTCGATGGCGATCTGCATATTCCTGAACGAGTTCAGGTTCTTGATCTCGCGGCGCGTGCCCAGGGGCTGGCCGGGCTTGCGCACGGAGACGTTGGCGTCGCAGCGGAATGAGCCTTCCTGCATGTTGCCGTCGCAGATGCCGATCCAGGTGACGATCTTGTGCAGCTCCTTGGCATAGGCCACGGCTTCGGCGGTGGAGCGGATATCGGGCTCGGTCACGATTTCCAGCAGCGGCGTGCCGGCGCGGTTCAAATCGATGCCGGACTGGCCGATGAACTCGTCGTGCACGGACTTGCCGGCATCTTCCTCCAGGTGGGCACGCACCAGACGCACGGTCTTGAGGACGTTGTTCTTGCCCTCTTCCAGATAGAAGCTGACTTCACCGCCTTGCACCACGGGGATCTCGAACTGGGAGATCTGGTAGCCCTTGGGCAGGTCGGGGTAGAAGTAGTTCTTGCGCGCGAAGATGGAACGCGGCGCAATCGTCGAGCCCAGCGACAGGCCGAGCTTGATTGCGCATTCCACGGCCTTCTTGTTCATCACCGGCAGCGTGCCGGGCAGGGCCAGGTCCACGGCGCTGGCCTGGGTGTTGGGCTCGGCGCCGAAGGCGGTGCTGGCACGGCTGAAGATCTTGCTGTTGGTCGCCAGCTGGGTGTGGGTTTCGAAGCCGATGACGACTTCGTAGCCATTGATTAGTTTCACAGTCATGTTCTTGCTTCAAAAAGTGGGCTGTATCCATGGCGCCGCGCATGAAACTGGCGCGGCCCGATCCAGGGACAGCGAGCAAGGGCCGCCCCGCAGCGAGGCTGTCGTCCCCCTTGTGGGGGAAGGCGCGAAGCGACTCAGGGGGTGTTTCATTTAAATGCCAACAGGGCTCTTCAGGTGGAAGTCTGTCGCTTGCTGGAAGCGGTGGGCCGCGTTCAGCAGCTTGGCTTCGCCGAAGTAGTTACCGATCAGCTGCAGGCCCACGGGCATGCCGCCATCGCCAAAGCCTGCGGGCAGGGACAGGCCGGGCAGGCCTGCCAGCGAAGCGGGCAGGGTGAAGATGTCGGCCAGATAGTTGCTCACGGGATCGGCCTTGCCGCCAATGGCCCATGCGGTTGTCGGCGCGGCCGCGCCGGCGATGACGTCGCAGTCCTTGAAGGCAGCCTGGAAATCGTCGGCAATCATGCGGCGGATCTTCTGCGCCTGCAGGTAGTAGGCGTCGTAATAGCCTTCGGACAGCACATAGGCGCCGATCATGATGCGGCGCTTGACCTCGTCGCCGAATCCTTCGGCGCGGGTCTTTTTGTACATATCGTTGAGGTCTTCGTACTTGGCGGCGCGGTGGCCGAACTTCACGCCGTCAAAGCGCGACAGATTGGACGAAGCCTCGGCCGGAGCCAGGATGTAGTACACGGGCACGGACAGTTCGGTGCGCGGCAGGCTCACGGGAACCAGCTTGGCACCCAGCTTTTCGTATTCCTTGAGCGCTGCGTTGACGGCTGCACGGACATCGTCGGACAGGCCTTCACCAAAGAACTCGGCGGGCACGCCGATGCGCAGGCCTTCGATCGAGTCACCCAGGCGGGCGCTGAAGTCCTCGGCGGGGTAGTCCAGGCTGGTGGAGTCGCGGTCCAGATCGGGGCCGCACATTTCGGAGAGCAGCAGCGCGCAATCTTCGGCGCTGCGGCCCATGGGGCCGGCCTGGTCGAGGCTGGAGGCAAAGGCGATCATGCCGTAGCGGCTGGCGCGGCCATAGGTGGGCTTGATGCCGGTGATGCCGCAGAACGAGGCGGGCTGGCGGATGGAGCCGCCGGTGTCGGTGCCGGTCACGGCCGGGGCCAGACGCGCGGCCACGGCAGCGGCGGAGCCACCGGACGAGCCGCCGGGCACGCGCTCGGTGTTCCAGGGGTTGCGCACGGGCTGTGCCGCGTCAAAGCCCACGGGGGCCACGGCCGAGTTCTCGTTGGCGCCGCCCATGGCGAATTCGTCGCAGTTGAGCTTGCCAAGGGTGACTACGCCGGCATCGGCCAGCTTCTTCACCACGGTGGCGTCAAACGGCGACTTGTAGCCCTCCAGCATCTTGCTGGCGGCGGTGGTGGGGAAGTCCTTGGTGACGAAGATGTCCTTGTGCGCAATGGGCACGCCGGCCAGCTTGCCGCCCTTGCCTTCGGCAATCAGGGCGTCGGCCGCCTTGGCCTGGGCCAGGGTGGCGTCTTCATCGATGGCGACAAAAGCGCCCAGCTGCTGGTGCTGCTTGGCGCGGGCCAGGAAATGCTGGGCGGCTTCGGTGGCTGAGACCTGCTTGGCGCGCAGCTGCGCGGCCAGCTCGGCCACGCTCAATTGGTGGAGTTCGGTTTGGCTCATGTTCTGATGTGTCCCGCGCGTTTATTCGATGACCTTGGGCACGAGGAAGTAACCCTTTTCGGCTGCAGGGGCGTTCTGCATGTTGGCGTCGCGGTTATTGCCCTCACTTACCAAATCGTCACGTAGCCGTAAGGCGACGTCCTGGATGGCTGCCACCGGATGTGACAGAGGGCTGACGCCTGAAGTATCCACAGCCTGCATTTTTTCGACGATGCCGAAAAAGTTGTTTAGTTGCGCGAGCATGCGCTTACTTTCGTCTTGCGACAGTTCAAGGCGGGCCAAGTTGGCGATGCGCGCAATGTCTTGATCGTTCAATGCCATAGAAATTATTTAACAGGGCCGCCGCGTGTAAAGCAGTGTTTCTAACCCTGACAGTAGAAGTTATTCACAGGGGATACGGTATTATCTCGGCTTTGCCGCAATACCTCCGTTCGGCTGGTCATTGTGCAAAAAATGCCCACCACCCAGACTCCATTACCTTACATCCCGGCGACGGCTAGCCGATGCGCAAGCCGTGCCTGAGAGGACCCTGAATGTTCGGAGCTTTCCGTCGGTACTTCTCCACCGACCTTGCCATTGACCTTGGCACAGCTAACACCCTGATTTTCGCCCGAGACAAGGGCATTGTTCTGGACGAACCTTCGGTGGTTGCGATCCGTCACGAAGGCGGCCCCCACGGCAAGAAGGTGATTCAGGCTGTCGGCCGCGAAGCCAAGGCCATGCTGGGCAAGGTGCCCGGCAACATCGAAGCCATTCGCCCCATGAAAGACGGCGTGATCGCCGACTTCGTGATCACCGAGCAGATGATCAAGCAGTTCATCAAGATGGTGCATCCGCGCTCGGTGCTGACGCCCAGCCCCCGCATCATCATCTGCGTGCCCTGCGGCTCCACCCAGGTCGAGCGCCGCGCCATCAAGGACGCCGCCGAAGCTGCGGGTGCCACGGCCGTGTACCTGATCGAAGAACCCATGGCTGCCGGCATCGGCGCGGGCCTGCCCGTCTCCGAAGCCTCTGGCTCCATGGTGGTGGACATCGGCGGCGGTACGACCGAAGTGGGCGTGATCTCGCTGGGCGGCATGGTCTACAAGGGCTCGGTGCGCGTGGGTGGCGACAAGTTCGATGAATCCATCATCAGCTATATCCGCCGCAACTACGGCATGCTGATCGGCGAGCCCACGGCAGAACTGATCAAGAAGCAGATCGGCTCGGCCTTCCCCGGCTCCGAAGTCAAGGAGCTGGAAGTCAAGGGCCGCAACCTGTCCGAAGGCGTGCCGCGCAGCTTCACCATCTCTTCCAACGAAGTGCTGGAAGCGCTGACCGACCCCCTGAACCAGATCGTTTCCGCCGTGAAGAATGCGCTGGAGCAGACGCCTCCCGAGCTGGGTGCCGACATTGCCGAGCGCGGCATGATGCTGACTGGCGGCGGTGCGCTGCTGCGCGATCTGGATCGTCTGCTGGCCGAAGAGACGGGTCTGCCCGTGCTGGTGGCTGAGGAGCCGCTGACCTGCGTGGTGCGCGGCTGCGGCATGGCGCTGGAGACCATGGATCGCCAGGGCAGCATCTTCACCAGCGATTAATCGCTGTGCAATGTGGTGTTTTGCGGCACGCGGCATAGTGCGCGTACCGCAGCCACTTCCATGAACAGGGCCTGAGTCCGTGATACGCCTGCATACCGCGCTCTCTTTTTGCATTCCTTCTGATCCAGGTGGCCGTGCGCATGCGGCCATGCTGCGGGAGCACGCATGAGCCTGGACACCCTGGACCACCGCGCTCCATCACTGTTCAAGCAACAGGCCTCGCGCACTTCCCAGCTTGCCCTCTACAGCGCCTTGGCGCTGTTTTTGATGGTGGCCGACGCGCGTTTCAAGATCACCACGCCGGTGCGCGCGGCCTTGTCGGTGGCGCTGTCGCCCGTGCAATGGCTGGTGGCCCAGCCCGTGCTGGCCTACCAGAACGCCAGCCGCTATGCCGAGGTGCAGCAGCAGGCCGTGGCCCGCGAGGATGCTGCGCGCAAGGAGTTGGTCGTCATGGCTCAGCGCGCCGAGCTGGCCGACGAGTTGATCAAGGAGAACGAGCATCTGCGCTCCATGCTGGAGTTGCGTGAGCGCTCGTTGACGCCGGGGCAGGTGGCCGAGGTGGTCTATGACAGTCCTGACCCCTATACGCGCCGCGTGGTGATCGACAAGGGGCAGGCGGACAATATTGCGCCGGGCTCGCCCGTGCTCGATGAAAAAGGCGTGATAGGCCAGGTCACGCGCGTCTATCCGACGCGTGCCGAGGTCACGCTGCTGATCGATCGCGATCAGGCCATTCCCGTTTTCAACCCGCGCACTGGCGCGCGCAGCGTCGCCTATGGCGATGCATCCTCGACCCGCGCCGGCGGATTGGAGCTGCGCTTCATGCCCAGCAACGCCGATGTACAGGTGGGCGATCTGCTCACCACCAGCGGTATTGACGGGCTTTATCCCACGGGCCTGCCCGTGGCCAAGGTGGTGACCGTGGACCGCCGTGCCGACTCTGCCTTCACCCGCATCTACTGCGAGCCCGTGGGCCGCGTGCAGGGTGTGCGCCATGTGATGGTGCTCAAGCCCCAGGGCCGTACCGAGCATCCCGAGGCCGCCAATATGCAGGCCCAGGCCGATGCCGAGAAGGCCGACCGGGCTGCCAAGGCGCGTGGCAAAAAGGAGGCGGCCGCTGCCGAAAAGGAGAAGGCCGCCGCTGAGAAGGCGGGGACCAAGGCCGCCAAGCCTGCAAAGGATCCCGCATGATCATGCCGCGCGGCCAGCAGCTGTTGCTGCCGGTCAATCCTCTGTTCATCGTCGTCACCCTGGTGATAGGCCTGGCCGTCAACATGCTTCCGCTGGGCCGCATAGTCTGGCTGCCGGACATGCTGCTGCTGCTGCTGGCCTTCTGGAGTCTGAACCAACCGCAGCGCGTGGGCCTGGGTATTGCCTTTGCACTGGGGCTGGTCATGGATGTGGACCGAGCCTCGCTGCTGGGTCAGCATGCACTGGCCTATACCTTGCTGGTCTTCGTGACGGGCTGGATGAGTCGCCGCCTGCTCTGGTTCTCGAGCCCCGTGCAGGCCCTGCATCTGCTGCCGGTGTTTGCTGCGGCGCACGGCATTCAGGTACTGCTGCGTGTCGCGACGGGAGGTATCTTCCCTGGGCTGGAGTTTCTGATAGCTCCAGTGATCGAGACCTTGCTGTGGCCCGTGGTCAGCGCTTTGCTGCTGGCGCCGCAGCGCCGTGCGCCGGACAGCGATGAAAACCGGCCTCTGTAGATGAAAGCCCCCTTGAGTCGCTGCGCGCCTTTCCCCCTCTCGCTTCGCGGGGGGGGACGACTGCCTCGCTGCGGGGCGGCCCTTGCTTGCAGTCACTGGCTTGGCGTGCGGGGAGCCTGCGCATGATGGAGATTCGCAACACCGAAGTCGAGCTGCAGCGCTTCCGGATGCGTGCAGTCGTCATGGGCTGCGTGGTATTTCTGGCGTTCTGTCTGCTGGTCTGGCGTCTGCTGGTGCTGCAGGTTGAGCGCCATGAGGAGTTTGCCGAGCGGGCCGAGAGCAATCGCACGGCGGTGGTCCCCATCGTGCCCAACCGGGGCCAGATCCTGGACCGCAACGGCGTGGTGCTGGCGACCAATTACTCGGCCTATACGCTGGAGATCACACGCTCCAAGGTCGAGGATCTGGACGAGACCATCGAAGGGCTGTCCGGGGTCATTGAGATCACGCCGCGCGACCGCCGCAAGTTCAAGCGGCTCATGGATGACTCCAAGAGCTTTGAGTCGATTCCTATCCGCTCGCGCCTGACGGATGAGGAAGTTGCCAAGTTTGCGGCCCAGCGCTATCGCTTTCCGGGTGTGGACATCAAGGCCCGCCTGTTTCGCACCTACCCGCTCAAGGAGACCGGCAGCCATTTGATCGGATACATCGGTCGTATCAATCAAAGGGAAAAGGAAGAGATCGATGACTCCGACGATGCCGCCAACTACCGTGGCACCGAGGTCATGGGCAAGCTGGGTGCCGAAAAGAGCTATGAACTGCAGCTCCACGGCCAGACCGGCTGGGAGGAAATGGAAACCTCGGCTGGCGGCCATGCCGTGCGTCGTCTGGGTAGTCGCCCTGCCACGCCGGGACACAGCCTGCAGCTGTCGGTGGACATCAAGCTGCAGAAGATGGTGGAAGACCTCTACGGCAACCGCCGTGGCGTGGCCATCGCCATGGACCCGCGCAATGGCGAGGTGCTGGCCATGGTCAGCAAGCCGACCTACGACCCGAATCTGTTTGTCGACGGCATCGACCAGGAAAGCTGGAAGGCGCTCAACGAATCGCTGGATCGCCCCTTGCTCAATCGCTCCATGCGCGGAACCTATCCCGTGGGCTCGACCTACAAGCCCTTCATGGGCCTGGCGGGCATAGAGACCGGCAAGCGCACGCCGGGCACGGTGATCCAGGACGGCGGCTCCTGGACTTTCGGCGGCCACACCTTCCGCTCCGGCCATGCGCTGGGCCCGGTGGATCTGGCGCGCGCCATCCAGCATTCCAGCAACGTCTATTTCTACACGCTGGCCAACGAGATGGGCGTGGATGCGATCCACGACTTCATGAAGCCGCTGGGCTTTGGCCAGATCACCGGCATCGACCTGCCCGGCGAGGTGCGCGGCGTGCTGCCCAGCAAGGAGTGGAAGCGCAAGACCTACAAGCGCGCCGCCCAGCAGCAATGGTTTGCAGGCGAGACGATCTCCCTGGGCATCGGCCAGGGCTACAACAACTTCACCATCCTCCAGCTCTCGCATGCGCTGGCCACGCTGGTCAACAACGGCTTGAGCTTCACGCCCCATGTGGGCAAGGAGCTGATCGACTCCGTCACCGGTACGCGCACGGCCATTGTTCAGCCGGCATCCGTCAACCTGGGCTACAAGCAGAGCAATGTCGATGCCGTCAAGCGTGGCATGGTGGGAGTGGTGACTGGCGGCACGGGCCGCGGCGTCTTCGGCAGTGCCAGCTATCTGTCGGGTGGCAAGACCGGCACGGCCCAGGCAGTAAGCGTGGGCCAGAAGGAAAAGTACAACGCTGCGCGTCTGGCCGAGTACCAGCGCGACCATTCGCTCTATATCGCCTACGGCCCGGCCGAAGCGCCCAGGATTGCCGTGGCCGTGATTGTGGAGAATGCAGGCTTCGGTGCAGCGGCTGCCGCACCTATCGCACGCCGCATACTGGACTACTGGCTGGTGGGCAACTATCCCAGCGAGGCTGATATCGCTGCCGTGCGCCAGGGCAAGGCAGGCGCACCGATCGGCACGCCGCGCCGTGTGGAAGATATCTCGGTGCTGTCCGACGACGAAACAGCACCTTGATAAATTGATAGCTATTAACGCTTGCTGTGTAATGGTTTAACGCAGAAAAGCGTCATAGCCAGTTTTCAGAATCAGCAGGCTGACCACGCCGATGAAAATCGTGCGCACAAAGCCCGTGCCGTGACGCAAGGCCATCCAGGTGCCCAGCATGCTGCCCAGCACATTGGCCACGGCCAGCGGAATCGCAAAGTGCCACCAGACATGGCCCTTGAGAGTGAACAGCAGCAGTGCCGCGGCGTTGGAGGCAAGGTTCAGCAGCTTGGCGCTGGCCGAGGCGTTGAGGAAGTCATAGCCCAGCAGGCGCACGAACAGGAACACGAAGAAGCTGCCTGTGCCCGGGCCGAAGAAGCCGTCGTAGAAACCGATCAGCAGGCCGATGGCGCTGGCGGTCAACATCTCGGTGCGCCCTGCCAGGCGCGGCTCGTGGTCGCGGCCCAGCTCTTTTTTGGCCAGGGTGTAGCCCAGCACGCCCAGCAGGATGAAGGGCAGCAGCTTGCGCAGAAAATCGGGCGAAATCAACGTGACGGCCCAGGCTCCGAGAAAAGCTCCCACCAGCGTCGTGCCGATGGCGGGCAGCAGCGTAGCCCAGGTGATATGCACACGCTTGCTGTACTGCCAGGCGGAAATGGCCGTGCCCCAGACGGCGGCGCTTTTGTTAGTGCCAAACAGCGTGGCGGGCGTGGTGGTGGGGAAGGCTGCAAACATGGCCGGCACCAGAATCAGTCCGCCGCCTCCCACGATGGCGTCAACAAACCCGGCCAGGGCCGAGGCGAGGGAAACAAGAATCCATTCCATGGAGCAAATGCCTGCAATTGGTGCATGCCGTGAGCAACGCGCGTTGCCGCTGGGCGGCGCTGCCGGAGGCGGGATGAAGAAGCCAGGGAGAGAGCGGGCTTGAATGCCCGAGGATGGCGCCGGCATTGTCGCACCGCTGCCTCAAGCCTGTGCGCAGGCATAAAAAAAGCGCCCACTGTGGGGCGCTTTTGAACGCATCTTTGATGCTTTTATATGTATTGGTCTGGTTGTGTCGAGTTGTCTCCTCGGCCCTCCATGCTGCTTCGTGGAGCAGCGAGAGTGACGAGAATGTAAGGGCTGCACCTGTGTGGTGCATTGGGGAATTCCCTTGGGTTATATCAAAAACGTCTGACAAATGAATCAGAAAGTTTCGTGACATCCTTATGAGTTTTGAGATATTTCAAAAACAATAGCGTCATATGCTTATAAGCAAAAGATCTCTGAGGGCTTTGATTCATGGGGCATGACGCCGCGCGGAATTCTTCCGCTCGGACAGACGTTGCGCTCCAGAGCGAATTTCGGGCGCTGACGGGCTTTTCGCAGTGAATCGCTCGGCTTTTCGAGAGGCCGTTTTTCAGGTCGCGTCACGAATCCACTGCGCCGCCTTCTCGGCCATCATCAGCGTCGGGCTGTTGGTATTGCCGCTGGTGATGGTGGGCATGGCGCCGGCATCGACCACGCGCAGACCCTGCACGCCTCGCACCTTGAAACGGCTGTCCAGGACTGCCATCGGGTCGTCGGCGCGTCCCATCTTGGTCGTGCCTACGGGGTGGAAGATGGTGGTGGCGATATCACCGGCCAGACGCGCCAGCTCTTCGTCGCTCTGGTATTGAGCACCGGGCTTGAACTCTTCGGGTTGGAAGCGCGCAAGCGCCGGCTGGCTGACGATGCGCCGCGTGACGCGCAGGCTGTCTGCCGCCACCTGCCGGTCTTCTTGCGTGGAGAGGTAATGGGGTGCGATGGCCGGAGCCTGGCGGAAATCCGCGCTTTGCAGTTGCACCGTGCCGCGGCTGCTGGGGTTGAGGTTGCAGACGCTGGCGGTGAAGGCGGCAAAGTCGTGCAGCGGCTCGCCAAAGGCATCCAGCGACAGCGGTTGCACGTGATATTCCAGATTGGGGTGGGCCAATGCCGGATTGCTGCGTGTAAAGGCACCGAGTTGCGAAGGCGCCATGCTCATGGGGCCGCTGCGCTTGAGCGCGTATTCCAGGGCGATGGCCGCCTTGCCCCAGAGACTGCCGGCCATGGTGTTGAGCGTCTTGGCGTTCTGCACCTTGTAGACCGAGCGGATTTGTAAATGGTCCTGCAGATTGGCGCCCACGCCGGGCAGATCGCGGCGCACAGCCATCCCATGGCGCTGCAGCAATTCGCCGGGGCCTATGCCCGACAGCTGCAGAATATGCGGCGAGTTGACCGCACCCGCGCAGAGCAGCACCTCGCGCCCGGCCTGCACAGTCACCATCTCCTCTCCGGTCCAGACTTCGGCGCCGGTGCAGCGCTGGCTGCCGTCCGGCAGATCTTCCAGAATCAGCTGGCGCACCTGGGCGCGGGTCCACATCTCGAAGTTGGGACGGCCATAGCAGGTGGGGCGCAGAAATGCCTTGGCAGTGTTCCAGCGCAGACCTGACTTCTGATTGACCTCGAAGTAGCCTACGCCCTCGTTGCAGCCGCGGTTGAAGTCGTCGGTGGCCGGAATGCCGGCCTGCTGCGCGGCCTGGGCAAAGGCGTCGAGTATGTCCCAGCGCAGACGCTGCTTTTCCACGCGCCACTCGCCGCTGCCGCCGGTGCTCTTGCTGCCGTGCAGGCGCATGAACTCTTCGCTGGCGCTGCCGCCGGCGTCGAGACGCCAATGGTCTTCATGCTGTTTGAAAGCCGGCAGGACCTGCTCCCAGCGCCAGGTGTCGTCGCCGGTGAGCTCGGCCCATTGCTCATAGTCGCGGGCCTGGCCGCGCATATAGATCATGCCGTTGATGCTGGAGCAGCCGCCCAGTGTCTTGCCGCGCGGATAGCGCAGGCTGCGACCGTTGAGGCCGGGGTCGGGCTCGGTCTGATAGAGCCAGTCGGTGCGCGGGTTGCCTATGCAATAGAGATAGCCGACGGGGATGTGGATCCAGTGGTAGTCATCCTTGCCGCCGGCTTCGATCAGCAGAATCCGGTGATTCTTGTTGCGGGTGAGACGGTTGCACAGCAGCGAACCTGCTGTGCCGCCGCCGATGACGATGTAGTCGAACTGGGTATCACTCATGGGCAGATCAAAAGGCCGGTACAGCTAGGCGCAGAGGCCAGAGCATCAGGCAGTCATGGGCAAAAAGGCTGGTTCATTAGGTGTGATGAGCTTGCGGGTGTCGATAGGGAAAGCGCTCGCATACTCCTGTTTTGGAAGCTGTCGGCGCAGTGCTGGTTTTGACTTTCGCGGATTTTTGATAAAAATTGCAACGCTATCATTGCGTGGCATGCGGCAGCGGCCTACGTGCTGCGTTTGGCATGCTCCTCGCTTGGCGCGTTATGCTGGCCCCTGCGGTCAGCCCGTCTCCCCCATGTCCTAGGAAGCTTTTCTTTGCCCAGCTCAGACCAACTACCTCAATGCCCGCTGCAGTCCCGCGAAGGTCAGCAATGGGCCGTGCCTGCGGGCCGCTGGAGTGCCGCCGAGCTGGGCGACCGCCATATCTGGCGCCGGCTGGCGCCGCAGATCAGGGCCGTGCCCAAGGGCGCGGCCTGGGATTTGCAGCAAATGGTCTGGTTCGACCATATCGGTGCCCAGTTGCTGTGGGAGCAATGGGGCAAGGCCTGGCCGGCCCAACTGCTGACGACCAAGACCCAGCGCTCCATGCTGGAGCGTGTGGCCAGGTTCAGCGAAGTGCCCGAGTCCAAGCCCGAGCCCTCGGGATGGATGTGCGAGGTCAATCGGCTGGGTCAGATGGTGATCGATGCCTGCGGGCACTTTTCCAACTTGATCCAGCTGGTCGGCCAGTTGCTGCTGGACTGCCTGCGCCTGCTGCGCAACCCGCTTCGCGGCCCCTGGCGCGATATTTCGGGCCATCTCTATGCAACGGGAGCGACAGCCTTGCCGATCACGGCGCTGGTCGGCTTTCTGATCGGCGTGGTGCTGGCCTATCTGATGGCGCTGCAGCTGCGCCAGTTCGGGGCCGAATCCTTTATTGTCAACATTCTTGGCATTTCGCTGATCCGCGAGCTCGGGCCGCTGCTGGCGGCGATTCTGGTGGCGGGGCGCAGCGGCTCGGCCATCACGGCGCAGATCGGCGTGATGCGCGTGACCGAGGAGCTCGACGCCATGCAGGTCATGGGCATTTCCCAGGGCTACCGGCTGGTGCTGCCGCGTGCGCTGGCGCTGGCCGTGTCCATGCCGCTGGTGGCGTTGTGGACCATTCTTGCGGCACTGGCTGGCGGCATGGTCGCGGCGGACCTGACCATGGACATCACGCCCTCCTATTTTGTGCAAAGCCTGCCTGCGGCCGTGAAGGTCGGCAATCTGGTGCTGGCCATGGGCAAGTCCGTGGTGTTTGGCGTGCTGATTGCCTTGATCGGCTGCCATTGGGGCCTGAAGGTAGAGCCCAATACCCAGAGCCTGGGTCGCGGCACCACGGCGGCGGTGGTGTCATCCATCACCATGGTCATCATCGTGGATGCCATCTTTGCCATCCTCTTCAGAAACGTGGGCTTTTAGGATGAACTACCCCCTGTGCGGCTTCGCCGCTTCCCCCCAAGGGGACGACACCTTCGCTGCGGGGCGGCCCTTGCTCGGCGTTTCTGGCTTGGGTCGCGCCAGCCTCGTGCAGCGGGGGGCACGCCAATGACAGAGGTGATGCTCAACCGCCGTATCGAGGGTGCCGTGGGCGATTACGCGCCGCCGCAGGATGTGAAGCCCCTGGTGCAGGCAGTGGACCTGTGGACCGAGTTCGGCGAGGGCGAGTCGCGCTTTGCCGTGCACCAGGACTTGAACTTCGATGTCTACCCGGGCGAGATTCTGGCCCTGGTGGGCGGCTCCGGCACGGGCAAGACGGTGCTGCTGCGCCAGATACTGGGGCTGCTCTCGCCATCGCGCGGCACGGTGACCGTGGATGGCCGGCCCTCGCGCGAAGTCATCAGCGGCGAGCTGGCGGCGAGTCAGGTGGGCATGCTGTTCCAGCAGGGTGCGCTGTATTCGGCCTTCAACGTGCTCGACAACATCGCATTTGCGCTGCGTGAGCAGGGCACCTTGCCCGATGCCGTGGTGCGCGATGCGGCCATGGTCAAGCTGCAGATGGTGGGCCTCAAGCCCGAGCATGCCTCGCGCATGCCTGCGGACCTGTCGGGCGGCATGATCAAGCGTGTGGCGCTGGCGCGCGCGCTGATGATGGATCCGCCGCTGCTGCTGCTCGACGAACCCACAGCGGGGCTGGACCCCAAGGGCTCGGACGAGTTCTGCGAGCTGCTGCGCGATATTCATGCAGAGCTGGGCCTGACCGTGATCATGGTCACCCACGATCTGGATACGCTGTTCGCGCTGTCCACACGAGTGGCCGTGCTGGCCGAGAAAAAAGTGCTGTTCACCGGAGCTCCGCGCGACGTGGCCCGGATCAAGCACCCGTTTATTGAACATTTCTTCCAGGGAGAGCGTGGCCGCCGTGCCATGGCCCCGGTGCAAGGCGGCGTGGCCGCAGAGGAAAGCTGATGGAAAACAAGTCCCATGCCATGGCTGCCGGCATCTTCGTGCTGGTGGTGGCGACCCTGCTGGCAGGGCTGGCCGTCTGGCTGACGCGCGACAACCGCGAATACCAGCTCTATGAAATGTCCACCAAGGACGGAGTCAGCGGCCTGCAGCCCCAGGCCACGGTGCGCTACAAGGGCGTGCCCGTGGGCAAGGTGGTGCGCATCGGTTTTGATCCGCAGATTTCCGGCAATGTGCTGATTCGCATTGCCGTGGGCGAGGACACGCCGGTCACGCCGGCCACCTACGCCCAGCTCGGCTATCAGGGAGTGACGGGGCTGGCCCATATCCAGCTCGACGATGACAGCAAGTCTTCGCAACCGCTCAAGCCCGGGCCCAGCGGCCTGCCGCGCCTGCCCATGAAATCATCGCCGCTGAACATGCTGGCCGACCAGGGGCCGGTGCTGCTGGAGCGGGTTGACGAAATTTCACGCCGCCTCAATTCCATGCTGGGTGAGGACAACCAGAAGCGGGTGAGCGTGGCGCTCGACAATATCGCTGCCGCATCCGGCGGGATCAAGGATCTGGCCGAGACCATGAACAAGACGGCCAAGGACTTTCCACAGATCACGGCAGATGCGCACCAGACCCTGCAGTCCCTTACCAAGGCCGGCAATGCCGCCACGGGCGTGGCGACCGATCTGCAACAGACCGTGCGCAAGGTCAATGCCCCCGACGGCCCGCTGCAGCAGATTGCCGAGGGCACGCAGGCCCTGTCGCAGGCGGCCGAGTCGCTGGGGCGCAGCACCTTGCCGCGCATGAACGGCGCGGCTGACGATGTCTCGCGCGCCGCGCGCACCATGGGCGCGGCCGCGGGCCGCTTCAATGACAACCCGCAATCCGTCATCTACGGCCAGGGAATGGGCTTGCCAGGTCCCGGCGAGCCAGGGTTCGTGGCGCCGGCCAAGTGAAGCCGCAACAAGGACACGACTTGCGCAAATTCGGATCAGGCAGGCTGTTTTTCGATGGAAATGCCTGCTGCCCAGCCTGGCTGGCCTAAGTCCCAAAGGAATCAATATGGCAGACACAAAGACTTCATTCACCGGCCGCGGAGCATGGCGATTGCTGGGCGCTTCTTCCCTGGTACTGGCGCTCGCCGCCTGCTCGGGCCTGCCCACGGCGCCCACGCAGCCGGTGCGCTATGACCTGGGCGTGGCCGACCTGGCCGCGCCGGCCGCCAACGCAGCCGCCCCTTTGGTGGCGCCGGTGCCTCTGGTGCTGGCCGAAGTCCAGGCTCCGGGCCTGCCCGAGGGCCTGACGGCCATGTTCTACCGTCTGAACTACAGCGACAGCCAGCAACTGCGTGCCTACCAGAACGCGCGCTGGAGCCTGCCTCCCGCCCAGATGGTGGAGCAGCGCCTGCGCATGCGTCTGGGGCTGGAGCGCCCCGTGCTTTCGGGCAAGGACAATGTCCGCCCCCTGTTGGCCGACAAGCGCTCGATTGCGCAGCTGCGCGTGACGGTGGACGAGTTCAACCAGGTCTTCGACAACGCCAGCAACAGCCGTGCGCTGCTGCGCCTGAGCGCCAGCCTGATCGGTGTCGGCGAGAGTGCAGGCAACCAGTTGCTGGGCCAGAAGGTGTTCACGGTCGAGGTTCCGGCTGCCTCGGCCGACGCAGCCGGCGGTGCCCAGGCCATGGCACGCGCGGTGGATGAGGCGGCTGTCCAGCTCAGCCGCTGGTTGCAGGGTTACGGGCGCTAGGGCCTGACCAGTCCCAGGCATTTCCGCTCCCAAAGCCCTGCCATGCAGGGCTTTGTTGATTCCGGGCAAGTCCTGGTTACTTGCGGGCAGCTGCTTTGCTGATGTGGGTCAATGGCCGGGCCGGGCCTTGTTCTTAAGCTGCCAGTTCCTCAACCTCGCACAAGGAACTGCCATGGCCAGCCTCGAATGGAATGCCGCTCTCATCCTGGATTTTCCCGTCATGGACGCGGTGCATGAAGAGTTCGTCACCCTGCTGGCCCAGGTGGAAGCTGCGGGCGACGAGCAGCTGTGCGCGCTCTGGGACGAGCTGATTGCCCATACCCAGCAGCACTTCGATCAGGAAGACCGCTGGATGCAGACCACGGGCTTTGCCACGGGCAACTGCCACAGCCAGCAGCACAAGGTGGTGCTGGCCGTGCTGCGCGAGGGGGCGGTCAAGGGCGGGCAGGGCGATCTGGCCACGATCCGCCATATGGCGGCCGAGCTGGGTCCGTGGTTCAGCCACCATGCGCAGAACATGGATGCCGCCCTGGCCCTGCATATGCGCCGCGCGGGCTTTGACCTGGTGACCGGCGCGGTGCTGGTGCCCGAGGCTTTGCCTGCAGAGCCGATCACCGGCTGTGGTGGTGCCTGTGGTGAAACTGAAAAAATGGAAGTGGTAACTGCCTGAAACTGGCACGCGCTAAGGAGAGAGACAGCGAGCAAGCTCCGCCGCGCAGCAAAGCTGCCGTCCCCCTTGGGGGAAGCGGCGCAGCCGCTCAGGGGGAGTATTTTTTGGGTTAAGGGTATATCGCCGGGGAGGCCAGGATGGGGAAGATCTTGATCAGTCCGCCGGCCATCACCTCGATGGCCAGCGCGGCCAGAATCAGTCCCATGAGCCGGGTCATCACATTGATGCCGGTCTTGCCCAGTACGCGGGCAATCGGGTGGGCCAATGAAAAGCACACCATGATGGCTGCGGCCACCACCACGCCGTAACCGACCAGCGCCACATGCTGCCAGATGGTGCGCGCCTGATCGGCATAGATCACCACGGTGGACATGGCGGCAGGCCCGGTCAGCAGCGGAATGGTCAGCGGCACGACGGCAATGCTGTTGCCCTCGGCGGCCTTTTCGACGCCGGCTGCCAGCGTGGCATTGTTGGGGCGGTCTTCGGCGGGACGGGCGTTGAGCATGTTCATCGCGCTGATCAGCAGCAGCAGACCGCCGCCGACCTGAAAGCTTTGCAGCGAGATATTGAAGAACTGCAGAATCTGCAGCCCCAGCAGGGCGCAGACCGCAATCACGCAGAAGGCGGCAAAGGCGGCGGTGCGAATCGTCTGCCAGCGCTGCTCGGCGTCGAAGCCGGCCGTGTAGTGGATGAAGAACGGGACGATGGCCAGCGGGTTGATGATGGCGACCAGGGTGATCAACGGCTTGATATCCATTACAGCTCGCCTCCTGGCATGGGGGGCTTCTTGCGACTGTCGGCCTTTTGTGGGGCTGAGATAGCTTGCATCAACACTCCTGTGAAAAAATGGCCGAATCATCGACGCGGCATCAGCCATTACAGCATTGCTGGCGGCCGCGTCGCGGATTTCCCTTTTGAACCATGTTAAGGAGCTTCGCAATGGGCAGCTTTGTTGAACTGACAGCCGTGGATGGCGCAAAAACCCCGGCTTATGTGGCCATGCCCGAGGGCCAGGCACGCGGTGCCATTGTGGTGCTGCAGGAGATCTTCGGCGTGAACTCGCATATCCGCTCCGTGGCAGACCGCTACGCAGCCCAGGGCTATGTGGCCGTGGCGCCCGCCATGTTTGCCCGCGTCAAGCCCGATGTGGAGCTGGGTTACAGCGAAGAAGACATGAAGGCCGGCTTTGCGCTCAAGACCGCGGTAGAAGCCCTACCCGAGCCGGGCGCGCTGCGCGATGTGGAAGCTGCCGTGGCCCATGCGGCGACTCTGGTGCCTGGCGGCAAGATCGGCGTGGTGGGCTTTTGCTGGGGCGGCCTCATGACCTGGCGCTCGGCCTGCAATCTGGCCAGCGTCTCGGCTGCAGTCTGCTATTACGGTGGCGGCATGACGGGCGAGCTGGAAGCCAGCCGTCAGGCGCTGTGCCCGGTGCTGGCCCACTTCGGCAGCAAGGATCATTACATCTCACTGGAGTCCGTCGAAGCCTTCAAGAAGGCCCAGCCCAAGGTGGAAGTCCATATCTACGAAGCCGACCATGGCTTCAACTGCGATCAGCGCGGCTCCTACAACGAAGCCGCTGCAGCGTTGGCAGGTGAGCGCACTCTGGCCTTCTTCGCCCAGCATCTGGGTTGATATAAAAACAATAGCTGCTTGTGCTTTATATATAAGCGCAAGCAGCTGTTTTTATCTAAAGCCCGTTGCCGCTGGGCGGTCCCCCATCAGAGACATCAAGCAAGCGCCGCCGCGCAGCGAGGATGTCGTCCCCCTTGGGGGAAGGCGCGGAAGCGCCTCAGGGGGTCATTCTTTTTCTTCGCTTTCCAGATAGCGTCGGCGCCAGAAATAGGCCACCAGCACCACGGTGATGAACACCATGGCCACCAGCGCCCAGATGAAGCCGTCCTTTTTGTGCACGAACGGGATGAACTCGAAGTTCATGCCGAAGATGCCGGCAATCAGGTTCAGAGGCAGAAAGATGGCCGTCACCGTGGTCAGCGTGCGCATGATGTCGTTGGCGCGGTTGCTCTGAGCCGAAAAGTGCATCTGCACGGCGGTCTCGGCGCTTTGCTCCATGCGGTGAATGTGGTGGGTCACGCGCTCTATATGTTCGAGCACGTCACGCGAGCGCACGCGCAGCAGTTCGCGCTCATGCTGGCGCGCAGGTGTGTGCTCGGGCGGCCAGCCTTCCAGCGCCTCGGTCCAGTCCTGCACGGCGGCACGCTGGTCTTCGCAGATTTCATCCAATTGGTGCAGCGCCAGGCGCACGTCGAGCACGCTGGCCCAGTTGCTGAAACGCTTGTTGGGCTTGAGCAGTGCCATCTGCCAGTGGTCGATCTGGCGCGTCAGTGTGCGGCGCAGGTCCAGATAGCCGTCCACCATGCCGTTGACCATGCGCAGCATCAGGTCGGCAGGCTCCACGGGCATCTTGGTGCTGACCTGGCGGCTGTCAGTCTTGGCGGGGCCGGAAATCAGGCGTTGCCAGAAGTTTTCCAGCACAAAGCAGCCGTCGGGATGCACGGACAGCAGGATCTGGTCATACAGCGCAAAGCCCACGGGCTGGGTTTCCACGCGTTGTAGCACCGGCGCTTCGCGCTGGCCGCTGTGGGCCGGGTTGTGCGATGGAGGCGGGGCGCTGGATGCAGCACTGCCGGTGCCTGCCATCACTGCAGGCAGGCCTGCCGGTGTGGCCACGGCTGGCGAGGCGGGGCTTCCATTGAGCGGTGGCAGATGGGCGTTGGCCAGGCGGCGGAACACCAGCACGTCGTACACCGAGGTGTAGTCGTAATTGGAAGGGATTGCGGGATTCAGCAGGTCGGAGACATGCAGGTCCACGAGGGCAGAGCCGCCCAGCCTGACCAACATGGTCTGAATGGCCGGCAGCTGAGCCTCCAGCTCCGAGCGTGTGCAGGAGACCCAGTAAAACCCCGTTGTTGCCGCCTGCGTGGGCAGTCCGTCAACAGGCTGGGCATAGAGGGGAGAGATATGCAGCACACGCATGGGAATAGGCAGTCTCGATGTCAGTGCAAAAAGCAGATGCAAAACGGCCCGTGCAAGCTGCACGGGCCGTCAGATCATGCCTGAAATGCTCTCAGGCGCAAGCATGACCTGCGCTGACAGCTATCAATTTTGTTACAGGCCGCGCAGCTTCTTGGCGGCGTCGATGGCAAAGTAGGTCAGGATGCCGTCGGCGCCCGCGCGCTTGAAGGCTAGCAGGGCTTCCATCATCACGGCGTCGTGATCGAGCCAGCCGTTGGCGGCAGCAGCCTTGAGCATGGCGTATTCGCCGGACACCTGATAGGCGAAGGTCGGTACCTTGAACTCGTCCTTGACGCGGCGCACCACGTCCAGATACGGCATGCCGGGCTTGACCATGACCATGTCCGCGCCTTCGGCGATGTCCTGCGCCACTTCGCGCAGGGCTTCGTCGGTGTTGGCAGGGTCCATCTGGTAGACATTTTTGTCGGCCTTGCCCAGGGCGCCGCGTGTGCCCACGGCGTCGCGGAAGGGCCCGTAGAAGGCGCTGGCGTACTTGGCGCTATAGGCCATGATGCGGGTGTGAATATGGCCTTGCAGCTCCAGTGCCTCGCGGATGGCGCCGATGCGGCCGTCCATCATGTCGCTGGGGGCCACCATGTCCACGCCGGCTTCGGCATGGGCCAGGGCCTGACCGACCAGCACTTCCACGGTGTCATCGTTGATGATGTAGCCGCTCTCGTCGAGGATGCCGTCCTGGCCGTGGCTGGTGTAGGGGTCCAGGGCCACATCGGTCATCACGCCCAGCTGGGGGAATTCCTTTTTCAGCGCACGCACCACGCACGGGATCAGGCCGTCGGGGTTCAGGGCTTCCTTGCCATCGGGGGTCTTGAGGCTGGATTCGATGGCGGGGAACAGCGCCAGGTAGGGAATCTCCAGCTTCACGCATTCCTCGGCTACGGGCAGCAGCAGGTCCAGGCTCAGGCGGTCCACGCCGGGCATGGAGGGCACGGCCTCGCGCTTGTTCTGACCTTCATGCACGAACACGGGGTAGATGAAGTCGTGCGGCGTCAGCACGCTCTCGCGCACCAGATTGCGGGTGAAAGCATCGCGGCGCAGGCGGCGCGGACGATTCTGGGGAAAAGGAGTAGGGCTGGACAAATGCATGGGGAAAATTGTGCCCCATTCGTCATGGCTTGGCTTGCAGCTGCGTGACTATTCCATGACGGCCGGCGCGACAAGGCCCGAGCTTCGAGGTAAAGACGCGGCGCGCAGCGGCTGTGGCGCAGCGCAGGCCTTTACACTGGCTCCATGCTATGGGTCAAAGCCTTTCACATCGTTTTTGTCGCCAGCTGGTTTGCTGGTCTGTTCTACCTGCCGCGCATCTTTGTCAACATCGCCATGGTCACGCCGGGCTCGGTGGCCGAACGCGAGCGCCTGCTGCTGATGGCGCGCAAGCTGCTGCGCTTCACCACCATGCTGGCCGTGCCCGCGCTGGGGCTGGGCCTGTGGCTGTGGCTGGGCTGGGGCTTCGCGGGCGGCTGGCTGCATGCCAAGCTGGCCGTGGTGCTGCTAGTCATCGGCTACCACCACAGCTGTGCCGTGCTGCTGCGCAAGCTGGCGGACAACACCTGTCATAAAAGTCATCGCTGGTTCCGTTTCTATAACGAAGTGCCGGTGCTGCTGCTGATCGCTGCCGTGATTCTGGTGGTGGTCAAGCCCTTCTGAATCTTGCGCTGAGAGTAGGAGGCGACTGTGTCCGATTCCGCGGTGCCGGTGATTTCCATGCGCCATACCTCGGCCTGGCCGCTGGCGCTGGTCTATGGCCTGCTCATCGTCTTTGCCAGCCTGTTCCCGTTCGACGGCTGGCGCGCCCAGGGTATCGATCCCAGCGTATTCCTGTTCGCCAGGATTCCGCCGCCTTACTGGACCTGGTTCGACGTCAACACCAATATCGTCGGCTATGCGCCGCTGGGCTTTTTCCTGGCGCTGGCCCTGATGCGCTCGGGCCAGCCAAGGCTGGCCGTGCCGCTGGCTTTTCTTGCCGGCACGCTGCTGTCGCTGTGCATGGAGTTTCTGCAGATCTATCTGCCGCGCCGCGTGCCGTCCAATCTGGATCTGGTGCTCAATGCCGGCGGTACCTTGATCGGTGCCTTGCTGGCTGCGCTGCTGGAGAGGCTAGGGGCTCTCTCGCGCTGGAGTGCATTTCGCAACCAGTGGCTGGGCGATGGCGGTGCTGGCGTGCTGGTGCTGCTGGCGCTGTGGCCGTTTGCGCTGCTGTTTCCGGCAGCAGTGCCGTTTGGCCTGGGCCAGGTGCTGGAGCGCATCGACGACACCTTGCAGGACTGGCTGCTGAACACGCCGTTCGAAGACTGGCTGCCGCTGGGCGATTTCGCCATGACGCCGCTGTCGCTGGTGACGGAGATGCTATGCGTAATGCTGGGGCTGTGGATTCCCTGCCTGCTGGCCTATTGCGCCGTGCGCCATATGGGCCGCCGCGCGCTGGCCGGACTGCTTCTGGTGGCGGCAGGGGTGGGGGTGACAGCACTGTCGGCCGCGTTGAGCTGGGGTCCGGCCCATGCCTGGGAGTGGGTGGATCTGCCGGTGCGCCTGGGTGTCTGGGGTGGGCTGGGTCTGGCCGTGATTGCATTGCCTGCCTCGCGCAGCATGTGCGCCGTGCTATTGCTGCTGGTGCTGGTGCTGCATCTGAGCATCCTCAATCAGGCGCCGACGAATGTGTACTTCGCCCAGACCCTGCAGGCCTGGGAGCAAGGCCGTTTCATCCGCTTCTACGGCCTGGGCCAATGGCTGGGCTGGCTCTGGCCTTACGTGACACTGGCGTATGTAGTGATTCGACTCTCACGTCGCCAACAGCCTGCCTAGAATGATCCACCATGAGCGACATCCAGAATCAAGACCAGGCCGGCGGCTACTACCAGCGTCATATCTTCTTTTGCCTGAACGAGCGTCCCAACGGTGAGGACTGCTGTGCTCTGCATGGCGCCAAGGCGGGCTTTGACCACTGCAAGCGCAAAGTCAAGGAAGAGGGGCTTGCCGGAAAGGGGCAGGTGCGTGTGAACAAGGCCGGCTGCCTGGATCGCTGCGCCGGCGGTCCCGTGGCCGTGGTCTATCCCGAGGCTGTCTGGTACACCTTCATCGACGACAGCGATATCGATGAAATCGTCGAATCCCATCTCAAGAACGGCAAGGTGGTCGAGCGCCTGGTGCTGCCCGAAAGCGTGGGGCGCTGATCTGGCTGCCTTAAGTCCTTTGGCCGTCTCGACAGGCTTGCGGCAAGGCGGCGCTTGTCTGGTGCGGCCGACTTTGGGCTTGCTTGTTCAGGAACTTTAAGCGTTTTCAAGCGTCAGCCCAATTACAGCAAGCGCAAAAAGCTACAACTAGGATAGCAATCGTGAATTCCCAGACCGAACGACTGACGCTCACCGGCACCGCCGGTGCCATTGAGGCCCTGCGCGATGCGCCGCAACTGGTCGAAGGCCAGAGCCCCAAGGGCGTGGCCATCATCGCCCATCCGCATCCGCTGTTTGGCGGCACCATGGACAACAAGGTGGTCCAGACCCTGGCGCGTGCCTTTGTTCAGTGCGGCTACACGGTCGTGCGTTTCAACTTTCGCGGCGTGGGTGCCAGTGCCGGCGAATATGACGCCGGCAAGGCCGAGCTGCAGGATTTGCTGGCCGTGGTGCAGCAGGTGGCTCCCGAAGGCCCTGTAGCTCTGGCCGGCTTTTCCTTCGGCGCTTTCGTCACCAGCCATGCGCTGGCCCAGCTCTGGGGTACAGGCCGGGTGCAGAAGGCCGTGCTGGTAGGCACCGCCGCCAGTCGCTTCGAAGTGGCTCCCGTGCCTGCCGAGGCCCATGACCAGACCCTGGTGATCCACGGCGAGGCGGACGACACCGTCGAGCTATCCGCAGTGATGGACTGGGCGCGCCCGCAGATACTGCCTGTTACCGTGATTCCGCAGGTCGGCCATTTCTTTCACGGACAATTGCCTCTGCTCAAGAGCCTGGTGGTGCGCCACCTGAAGTCCCTGTAAGAGCCATTTCCCACACCTTGACGCACGTGAATTGCTGCCCCGTCTTGGTTAACTCCCTTTTCATAGCGCCAGGCCGAGGTATATCCTTGGCTTTGGCCGTTTCCGACGGTAAATCACCGCGCTTACCTTTGCTTTAGCGAGAGTCCTCTTCATGAAGCCCATCTACTCCACACTGCGTGTTCTGGCCGTTGCTGCCGCAGTGGCGCCCGTGTTTGCCATGGCACAGGTGGCGGCCCCTGTTCCTCCCGAAATTGCAGCCCGCAACTATCTGCTGGTGGACGTTACTGCCGGCCAGGTGCTGGGTGCCAAGGACGTCGATGCTCCCGTCGAGCAGGCATCGCTGACCAAGCTGATGTCGGCCTATGTGGTGTTCGACGCCCTGCGCTCCAAGAAAATCACGCTGGAGCAGCGCATGCCAGTGAGCGAGCGCGCCTGGAAGATGCCCGGCTCGCGCATGTTCATCGACCCCAAGATGCAGGTGCCCGTCAATGACCTGCTCAGCGGCATGATCATCCAGTCCGGCAACGATGCCACCATGGCATTGGCCGAGGCTGTGGGCGGCACGGCCGAGAACTTCGTCAAGATGATGAATGACCAGGCCAAGGCCCTGGGCATGAAGAACACCAGTTACAAGAACCCCGAAGGACTGACCGAGCCCGGTCACCTGACGACGGCTCGTGATCTGTCCATCCTGGCCCAGCGATTGATGCATGACTTCCCCGAGTACATGCACTACTACGCCACCAAGCAATACAGCTACCCCGGCACGCCTGCCTCCAACGGCAGCAACCGCAATGCCTTGCTGTTCCGCGATCCCACCGTGGACGGCCTGAAGACCGGCCACACCAACGCCGCAGGCTATTGCCTGGTGGCCACGGCCAAGCGCGACCTGCCCAATGTGGGCCAGCGCCGCCTGCTGTCCATCGTGCTGGGAACGGCCAGCGAAAAGGCGCGTGCCAACGAAAGCCAGAAGCTGTTGAACTGGGGTTACACCGCTTTCGATGCTGTCAAGCTGTTTGATTCCGATCAGCCCGTGGCTACTCCCGCCGTCTGGAAGGGCGCTGCCAATGCCGTCAAGATCGGCAAGGCCGACGGCGCCGTGGTGGTGACCGTGCCCTCGGGCACCGGCGGCAAGCTGACCACCGAGGTTGTGCGCCAGGATCCGCTGATCGCTCCTATCGCCAAGGGCCAGTCCATGGGCGTGCTCAAGGTCAAGTCGGGCGCGGATGTGGTGGCCGAGGTGCCGCTGGTAGCGCTTGAGGCCGTCGAGCAGGCCGGCTTCTTTGGCCGTCTGTGGGACACCATCCGCCTCTGGATCAAGTAAGTTCCCTGGCAGGCAGGAGGCGCTCCTGCCGGCGATAGCCCTTGGTCGGTCATGCAAAGTGTCTTGCTGCCTGGGGGCTATTGCCCACAGGTGGTTGTGCTGATTTGCACAAGCTGGTACATTCGAGGGCTTTTCGGAATTTCCGAAGGGATTCACGTTTCCGCATCGGCATCTGTTGCTGCGGATAAACCTTTTGCTTTCACGAAGCAAATTCACGTTTAGGGACGTTTAATTAATGCCAACCATTAACCAACTCGTGCGTCAGGGCCGCACGGTAGAAGTTGTTAAATCCAAGAGCCCTGCTATGGAAAACTGCCCCCAACGCCGTGGCGTGTGCACCCGTGTGTACACCACCACTCCCAAGAAGCCTAACTCGGCTCTGCGTAAGGTGGCCAAGGTTCGTCTGACCAACGGTTTCGAAGTGATTTCGTACATCGGCGGTGAAGGCCACAACCTGCAAGAGCACAGCGTTGTGCTGGTGCGCGGTGGTCGTGTGAAGGACTTGCCCGGTGTGCGTTACCACATCGTGCGCGGTTCCCTGGACCTGCAAGGCGTCAAGGACCGTAAGCAAGCTCGCTCCAAGTATGGTGCCAAGAAGCCTAAGGCTAAGTAATCAGCCCTGGTTTTTTGAAAACAAACGGTGTTTGATTCGCCTGACTGGCGCGGTCAAACGTAGTGGCCCTGAGCACGAATGTTTTGTGCGGGTCGAGTAAGTGAGAGTTTTGAATAGCTCTCGCGGTATCTGAAAAGATGCCAACTGAAGCAAAGATAGAGGTAAAAAATGCCACGTCGTCGCGAAGTCCCCAAACGTGAAATCCTGCCGGATCCCAAGTTCGGCAATGTAGAGCTGTCCAAATTCATGAACGTGATCATGGAAGGCGGCAAGAAGGCGGTTGCTGAGCGCATCATTTACGGCGCTCTGGACCTGATCGAGAAGAAGCATCCTGGCAAGGACCCTCTGGAAGCTTTCGTTGTTGCCATCAACAACGTCAAGCCCATGGTTGAAGTGAAGTCCCGCCGTGTTGGCGGTGCCAACTACCAGGTGCCCGTGGAAGTGCGTCCCGTCCGTCGTCTGGCTCTGGCCATGCGCTGGATCAAGGAAGCCTCCCGCAAGCGTGGCGAGAAGTCCATGGCTCAACGCCTGGCCAACGAGCTGCTGGAAGCTACGGAAGGCCGTGGCGGCGCCATGAAGCGTCGTGACGAAGTGCACCGTATGGCCGAAGCCAACAAGGCCTTCAGCCACTTCCGCTTCTAATCGGAATCTCGCTCGAGATGCAGGGCCGCATGCAAAAACTTGCTGCGGCCTTGTGTCGATTCTGAGCGCCCCCATATAGAGCTGCTGCCTCCTGCGCACAATGCGGGGCCGGCAGTACTCCCATACGATCAAGCAAGGATCCATCATGGCTCGCAAGACCCCCATTGAGCGCTATCGCAACATCGGTATTTCCGCTCACATTGACGCAGGTAAGACAACTACTACAGAACGTATCCTGTTCTATACCGGTGTGACCCACAAGCTGGGCGAAGTGCACGACGGTGCTGCTACGACCGACTGGATGGAGCAAGAGCAAGAGCGCGGCATCACGATTACTTCGGCTGCTGTGACCTGCTTCTGGAAGGGTATGGATCTGTCCTACCCAGAACACCGTTTCAACATCATCGACACCCCCGGTCACGTGGACTTCACGATTGAAGTGGAACGTTCCATGCGCGTGCTGGACGGTGCTTGCATGGTGTATTGCGCTGTGGGTGGCGTGCAGCCCCAGTCCGAAACCGTGTGGCGTCAGGCCAACAAGTACAAGGTGCCTCGTCTGGCCTTCGTGAACAAGATGGACCGTACCGGCGCCAACTTCTTCAAGGTCTATGAAGGCATGAAGACTCGCCTGAACGCGAACCCTGTGCCCGTGGTGATCCCAATCGGCGCTGAAGAAAACTTCCAGGGCGTGGTCGATCTGGTCAAGATGAAGGCCATCATCTGGGACGAAGCTTCCCAGGGCATGAAGTTCGAATACCAGGACATCCCCGCCGAGCTGGTGGAAACAGCCAACAAGTGGCGTGAAAACCTGGTGGAAGCCGCTGCCGAAGCTTCGGAAGAGCTGATGAACAAGTACCTGGAAGAAGGTACTCTGACTGAAGAAGAAGTGAAGCTCGGCGTGCGTACTCGTACCCTGGCCACCGAAATTCAGCCCATGCTGTGCGGCACCGCGTTCAAGAACAAGGGTGTGCAGCGCATGCTGGACGCCGTGATCGACTATCTGCCCGCTCCTGTGGACATCCCTGACGTTACCGGTACCGACCCCGATGACGAAGAGAAGAAGCTGAGCCGCAAGGCTGACGATGCTGAGAAGTTCTCGGCTCTGGCCTTCAAGCTGATGACCGACCCCTTCGTGGGCCAGCTGACTTTCGTGCGCGTGTACTCTGGCGTTCTGTCCAAGGGTGAGACCGTTCTGAATGCCGTCAAGGGCAAGAAGGAGCGTATCGGCCGTATCGTGCAGATGATGGCCAACGACCGCGTGGAAGTGGAAGAAATCCGTGCCGGCGACATCGCTGCCTGCGTGGGCCTGAAGGACGTGACCACCGGTGAAACCCTGTGCGACATCGCCGCGCCTATCGTGCTGGAGCGCATGGTGTTCCCCGAGCCCGTGATTGCACAGGCTGTGGAACCCAAGTCCAAGACCGACCAGGAAAAGATGGGTATCGCTCTGTCGCGTCTGGCTGCAGAAGATCCTTCCTTCCGCGTGCGTACTGACGAAGAATCCGGTCAGACCATCATCGCCGGTATGGGCGAACTGCACCTGGAAATCATCGTTGACCGCATGAAGCGCGAATTCAACGTGGAAGCCAACGTGGGTAAGCCCCAGGTTGCCTACCGCGAAACCATCCGCAGCACGGTCAAGGACGTGGACGGCAAGTTCGTTCGCCAGTCCGGCGGTAAGGGTCAGTACGGCCACGTGGTTCTGACTCTGGAGCCCCAGGAAGCCGGCAAGGGCTTCGAGTTCGTCGACGAAATCAAGGGCGGTGTGGTTCCTCGCGAATACATCCCTGCGGTGGAGAAGGGCGTGATCGAAGCTCTGACTTCCGGCGTACTGGCTGGCTACCCTGTGGTGGACGTCAAGGTTCGTCTGACCTTCGGTTCGTACCACGATGTGGACTCGAACGAAATGGCGTTCAAGATGGCCGCTATCTTCGGTTTCAAGGAAGCTGCCCGCAAGGCCAACCCCGTCATCCTGGAACCCATGATGGCTGTGGAAGTGGAAACGCCCGAAGACTACGCTGGTACCGTGATGGGCGATCTGTCCTCGCGTCGCGGCATGGTTCAGGGTATGGACGACATGGTTGGTGGCGGCAAGGCCATCAAGGCTGAAGTGCCTCTGTCCGAAATGTTCGGCTACGCCACTTCGCTGCGTTCCATGACTCAAGGCCGTGCCAGCTACACCATGGAGTTCAAGCACTACGCTGAAGCTCCTCGTAACGTGGCTGAAGCCATCGTTGCTGCCCGCGCCAAGTAATTGACGCAGGTTTGACGAATCCGTCATAATCTACGGCTTCCAATCGCGGCAGTCCTTTGAGGATTGCCGCGATTTTTGCCGGTCTGCGATCCCATGCCGTCCTGTTTCCTGTGCGGGGCGAGTCAGCAATGAGGTGCAGACCTTAAACATCACACAGGTTTTTGCTCTTTCGGAGAAATCATGGCAAAAGAAAAGTTCGAACGTACCAAGCCCCACGTGAACGTGGGCACCATCGGTCACGTTGACCACGGCAAGACCACCCTGACTGCTGCTATCGCTACCGTGCTGTCCAAGCACTTCGGCGGTGAAGCCAAGGACTACTCGCAGATCGACAACGCCCCCGAAGAAAAGGCTCGTGGTATCACGATCAACACTTCGCACGTTGAGTACGAAACTGCCAACCGCCACTACGCTCACGTGGACTGCCCCGGCCACGCTGACTATGTGAAGAACATGATCACTGGTGCCGCTCAGATGGACGGCGCTATCCT